>CAYJQA010000032.1:4387-8181 GCA_964372065.1 uncultured Litorilinea sp. | reverse complement strand
CGTTCAGAACCAGGCTGCTTTGTCGACCACGTTCAGCATAGGCTGGCCGGCGGCGAAGCGGCGGGCGTTCTCCAAGATGATGGCGTAATGGCGCTCGTCCAGGTTGGCGGCGTGATGGGCGGCAACGTGCGGCGTGAGGAGTACGTTGGGCAGCGACCACAGCCGGTGGGTAGGCGGCAGCGGCTCGAGTTCGAAGACGTCCAGCCCGCAGCCCGCGATGACGCCCTGCTCAATGGCGTCGGCGAGGTCGTCCAGGCGGGTGGTCATGCCGCGACCGATGTTGATGAAGAAGGCCGTGGAGCGCATGTGACGGAAGCGTGCGGCGTTCCACATGCCCTCGGTCTCAGGTGTGTGGGGCATGGCGACGATCACGAAGTCGGCCAATGGCAGCAGGCTTTCCAACTCGGACGGATGATGCTTCTCGACATAGGGCAGTTCGTGTTCCCAACGCGGGTCCACGCCGATGACGCGCATGCCAAAGGCATGACAGAAGCGGGCGGCGGTGTGGCCGATTGCGCCCACACCGGCGATCAAGGCAGTGGCGCCGCCGAGGTCCACCATCGTGTAGCCGGGGGCGTCTTCATCCCCGCGGGGGGGGGGTTGGGCGTCGTTATTGGCCGGGAGGCCGCGGCCCAGGGCGAGGATGAACATCATAATGTGCTGGCCGATATGGTCGTCGAAGATGCCGCGCGGGTTGCAGACAGTGACCGGATGGGCGATCAGGCCGGGATAGTAGAAGCCCGGCTCCGGTCCGATCGCGGGGCTTTGCAGCCAGCGCAGGCGTTGAGCATACGGCAGCAGGTCGGGTGGAATCCAGCCGTACACGGCATCCGCGGTGGGCAAGACTTGGCGCGCGGCGGCTTCGTCGGCGGGCGCCAAGACTTGGTAGTCGGGCAGATCGGCGGCCAACCGTGTTGCCCATTGGCGGACGCGGCCGGTTTGAGGTGGCATGAAGACTAGCGTGGGCACGCACATCGCTCCTTCGTTCGCATGAGGAACTGCACCTAAGGCGACTATTATCTACCAGAGGGCGCAATCGGGAAAGTGGCTGGGTCGCTGGCGCGGCCAGTGCGGGCGATCTATAATGCTGGCATGAGGTTGGATGGAGCAGCGTGGCGTGAGGTGGAGCAGTGGCGGTCGTGACGATTTCGCGCAGGATGGGCAGCTTGGGCGAGGAAGTGGCCCAATGCGTCGCCGCGGCCCTGGGCTATGTCGTTGTGAGTCGCGACCTGATCAATCAAGCCGCACGGCGGGCGGGCGCGGGCGAGTTGGCCTTGGCGTTCATCGACGACCTGGGGCTGCTGGCGATCAAACCGACCCGGCGCGCCCAGGAGGCGTACTGCCGCAGCGTCGAGCAGGTGATGCTGGAACTGGCCGACAGGGGCGGGGCCGTGATTGTGGGGCGCGCGGGGTGCGCGATCTTGGCCGGCCGTGACGATGCGCTCCACGTGCGGGTGAGCGCGCCGCTGGCGGTGCGCTGTGCCCGCGTGGCGGCGGCAGCCGGGATCGACCTGAGCGCGGCGCAGGCGCGGGTGGAGGCCAGCGACCGCAACCGGGCCGCGTATTTGCGCCGCACCTACAAGGTTGACTGGGATGACGCGAACTTGTACGATCTGGTTGTGAACACGGCGCACCTGACTCCAGAAACGGTGGGCGACCTGATTTGTCGCTGCCTGCGAGATCGGCAGGCTGGGACGGCTGCCCCACTTGGCGGCGACGCGCCTGCCGGCGAAAGGTGACGGTCCTTGAGCGAAGCCCCGCAGTCGTCGCACCCGGCCTTTGCACACCCGATCGAGGAGACCTTCGCTCGCATTCTCGACTATTACGGCGTCGAGTGGCTGTATGAACCGCGCACATTTCCGCTGGAATGGGACGACGAGGGCAACGTCGCCGTCGCCTTTGCGCCCGACTTCTACCTTCCCCAGCAAGACCTCTACATCGAACTGACCACGCTGCGGCCCAGCCTGGTGCGTCACAAGAACCGCAAGCTGCGGCAGATGGGCGAACTGTACCCGGAGATCAACGTGAAGCTGCTCAAGCGGCAGGACCTCCGCGACATGATGCTGAAGTTTGGGCTGGACGACGAGGCGGCGGCGCTCATTGGCACCGACGCGCATACTACCGCAGCAGGCTGATTCCACCAGACCATGAAGTAGGTTGATATGACCCGACCTCAACTGGACGCGTATGCGGAGCTAGCGCCGGGTGTGCGCGAGGTGTTATATACCGCGGAGCAGATCGAGGCGCGCGTGGCGGAGTTGGGCGCGGCGATTTCGCGCGATTACGCCGGTCGCCGCCCAGTGCTGGTGGGCGCGTTGCGCGGGGTGTTTGTCTTCATGGCCGATCTGCTGCGCGAGATCACGATTGCCAGCGAGGTGGACTTCATCGCGGTCGCCAGCTATTCGGCGGAGTCGCGCGATCGCGGGATGGTGCGGCTGGTGAAGGACCTGGAAGTGTCCATTATGGGACGGCACGTGGTCTTTGTGGAAGACATTGTGGACACGGGATTGACGCTCAACTTCTTGCTGCGTAACCTGCGGGCGCGGGAACCGGCGAGTCTGGAAGTGTGCGCCATGTTCAACAAGGCCAAGCGCCGGTTGATCGACATCTCGATCAAGTACAAGGGGTTTGATCTACCGGACCGCTTGGTGGTCGGCTATGGGCTGGACTATCGCGAGCAGTTCCGCAACCTACCCTTTGTCGGTCTGCTGGATCCGAGCATGTTCAAGCAGCCGGAGCACGGCGGAACGCTGGGCGCGCGTTAAGACGCCGATTGGTACGTGCTTGGTCGAGGCTGGGAGGAGTGATGGGCATGCGACCCGCGGGGCGAACCTAAACAAAAAAGCGAGGGGCCCTAAGTAACCTTCCGATCCGTCCGTCCCCTTCTTCTCGGTTTCCTCACCTTCTGATTCATCATCAGAACTGTGATCTTCACCGATTATCTGCCTTCGTTGCTCCACTTCACCGCAGGACGTGGGTTCCTCTCCTACGAGAGTGCGCCATCGTCAAGTTGTGAAGCTTCATCACAAACGAGAGCATTTTTGTCTTCACTTCCGGATTATCATCGACTTTGGATCGATGATAGTGGTCCGGTCGCTCAGACTGACTGGGACGAGAGACCATCCAATTCCTCAGGGCTCCCTCTCTCCCGTACGAACCGCTTGTTGAAGGCTTTTCGTCTGGGAGTATTTATTACTATACGCTCGCCGGGGCCGTTTGTCAAGGTCCAATTTGGCATTTTTGGATGCGCCGGACGTACGGTTTCCCACCGCCAAGCCGACTCTACGCGGACCGACCGGCTGCGTCAACGGGCGACACGGCTGTACTCCAGACCTTGCAGGCGGGCGAACTTCTGGAGCGTGTCCGCCACATGACTGACGCCCAAGGCGCAATGGTGCGTGGGCGCTTCGGCGCACCAGGCATCGACGAACTCGGCCGGGCCGAGTGGAAAGCGGATGCGGCTGTTGGTGTTGCCAATGCGCATGACCGGGCCGGGGATGGACTCGCCTTCGGCGGCCAGGAACTTGAGCCGCCCGTCCCGCGTTTGGGTGCAGCCGAAGATGGTGACGGGACCGACCTTGACGTTGAACTCGACCGACACGCCGAAGCCGGCCTTGCCGTGGTAGAGGCCGAGGCCGCGGAGCACCGGTTTGTGGTCGCTGATGGCGATGTGCCCCGGTCCGTCGTGACCCATGAGGACGAAGCGGTCGGCGAAGTCCATGGCATAGAACTCGGTGTAGGAGCCGCCCGCGCCGATAACGTCCATGACCTTCATGGCGACGGCGGTCTTGAGG
>CAYJQA010000032.1:0-4377 GCA_964372065.1 uncultured Litorilinea sp. | reverse complement strand
CCTTCACCCGACGCGGGAATGCCGCGGGCGGTGAGCAGCGTATTACCCAAGATGAGACCCGCGCCCAGGCGCTCGAATTCGGACTGGGGCGCGCCGCGGTAGTAGTAGGCCAACGCCGCCAGGTCGAGGTCGGCAACCATCCGGTCAAGCCCGGCGGCGACACGACAGCCCCAGGCGAGGTCGGCGGCGTCTACACTGGGGTCGATGGTAAAGACGGCGCGGGCCTCGTCCTCTTTGGCGGCGGCTTCGGCGGGGGTCACAGCGGCGACGCGCTGCGCCAAGTCGCCCATCTCAAGGACTTCGACATGGACGCCAAGTTGGGCATGGTGCTGGGTGAAGTCGGAGTACATGTCGAGCATACCGGGGTAGGTGTGGCCGAGGAAGCCGAAGCGCGCGCCGCGCAGCGCGCGGGCCGCCGTAGCGGCGCGACACCAGTCACGCAGTTGGTCCCAGACGCGGGCGTCGTCGAACAACTGGCCTGACACGACCTGGAACTCGACGCCGGCGCGGTGGAAGGTGTTGGCAAGCTCGGGCACGCAACAGGTGGAGCAGTTGGCGAGCCATTCGGCGGTGTCGGTGTTGGCGTAGTCCAGCGCGGCCACGGGCTGGAGATTGAGCACCAACACCGGCGCGTTGGTCTGCTGGACGATGGGCAGCACCTGGGAACTGGTGGCGTAGGTGGCGGTGTGGCAGATGAGCAAATCCACCTGTTCGGCGGCCAGGCGCGTGCCCGCGGCATAGGCTGCTTGAGGCGTATCGACCAGGCCCAAACCGACCACGTCGGCAAACGCGGCCAGCTGATCCGCGATGTGGCGATAGTAGCCTTCCAGGCGCTCTTTCAAGCCGGGGAACTGCGGCCAGTAGGCGGCAAGGCCAATGGCGAAGAGGCCCACACGAGCCTTTGGATAGGTGCGGGTTGGCGGCGTCATGGTGCGTCCTTTACGATTTGGGTGTCAGTCCAGGTGGAAGACTTCTTCCAGGGTGAGCAAGCCTTCGTCCGGGCGACGACCGGCGAGCGCCTCGAAGAACGGGGCCATCTCCGCCTGCCAGCGTTCGTTGACCTCCAGGGCGGACATGGCGTCGCGCGCGGCGTCGAAGTCGGGCGTTTCCAGGTAACCGACCAGCAGACCGTCGTCACGCAGAAAGAGGGAGTAGTTGTGCCAGCCGGTGGCGGCCAAGGCGGCGCACATGTCGGGCCAGACGGCCTGATGGCGTGCGCGATACTCGTCAAGACGGTCGGCGCGCACTTTGAGCAGGAAGCAGACTCGTTGCATGGCGGGACTCCCGGTGGTGGGGAGAACGCGGTTTAGGGGCGAATGTCCAGCCTGGTCGCGATGTCCAGGGCGCGGAAGGCGGCCTCGGCGCGCGCCGCGAGACCCGGCATGTCGTCCGCGGGGGGCGGGATGACGCGATCCGTGCGCGCGTCGGGCGGCAGGTAGTCGAGCCGGTCGGCGGTCACGCGGAAGCGGACGCGTCCGGCGGCGCTGGTCAAGCTGCCCTGCGCGTCGGGGGCGATGGGTGTGTAGGCGTCGCCCTCTAGCCGATAGCCGTGGAACTGGTAAGCCAGCCGGTCCTGGCCGGGACGCAGGCCGGTGTCGAGAATCCAGTACTCGGGAATGCCCGCAGCCGCATAGACGGGCAATTTGTCGTGGAGGTCGATGGCGGCGAAGAGGGGCGACGTGACCTCGAACACGGCGCGCAGCGTGACCGGCTCGGCGGCCAGGTCGAGGACGCTGCGGGGGCGGTCGGGGTCGTCAATTTCGCCGACGAGGACGATGTCGGGGGCAGGCTGGGGCCGATGTCCGTCCGCCCATTTGAGCTTAGGCCCGACGAGGACATGGACGAATGGGCTGAGGCGGTGGCGGGCATAGAGGATCGCGGCCAAGCGCGCCACATCGGCGGCGTGCCGGTCGCCGTGCGCGAATTCGTCGCCCGGTGCGGGGTCCAGGAAGTCGGCAAGGGTCAGCGCCACTGGGCGGTAGGTGGGCTGGGCCGTCTGGCTCTGGGTGACGATGACACGGCGACCTAAAGGAAACGCATCATCATGGGGTGGCACGGGCATGGGGTGACGGTTCAATGGCAGCTACAGGAGCCATGCCCGCAGCCGCAGCCGCCGCCTGTGGCGGGGACGCCGCGCATGGTCTGCGTACCTGTTTTGACGCTGGGTGCGAATAACGATAGAATGCGCTGGGAGGAAGCCTGACGGCACGTCGGACACTGCGTAGGCGCATCTGCCTGAAGCGCCGGACGCAAGGCCTCAAAGCTCCTGTTGCAGGCAGGGCAGAAGTATTCATACAGGGGCATCGTAACCTCCTCGACGGCGCTTAGTTGCGCCCAAATGCGCTTAACCCGATTAACTTTCAGAACGGCGTGGAAGCGAACGGTGATCCGTCGTCTGCTCGGCCTGCTTCGACCGTGCGCAAGGATTATTCTATGGGACACGCCTGGCTGTGTCAAGCGGGCGGACCCGGCGACGGCGCGCGGTTGGCGTCTATGCATGTTTGCCCTCTGGACGGCAGCGGGATTGCTGTCGGCGGGCTTTGGCACGCCGCGGCTGACGGACCGGGAGATCGGGCCGACGCAGCGTGTATCGGTCGGGGAACTGCGCGTGTGGGCGGAGCGGTCGCAGCCGCCGCTGTTGACGGCGACGGCGTTTCTGGTGTACGACCTGGAGAGCGACCGGGTGCTGCTGGCGCAAAACAGCCGGATGCCGCTGGCCCCGGCCAGCTTGACCAAGCTGATGACCGCGCTGCTGGTGCTGGAACGAGCGGACCTGCGCGCGCCCGTGACGGTGGAGGCGGGCGACCTGGTCGGAGAAGCCACGATGGGGTTACAGGTCGGCGACACGCTGACTGTGACCGACCTGTTGTGGGGGATGCTGGTCCCCAGCGGCAACGATGCGGCCATGACGCTGGCGCGGCATGTGGGCGGCTCCTTTGAGGGGTTTGTGGGGTTGATGAACGCGCGGGCCCAGGAGTTGGGGCTGACGCAGACGATTTTCGCCAACCCCACCGGGTTTGACGCCGAAGGGCATATGAGCAGCGCGGCCGACCTGTTACGGCTGACCCGCGAGCTATGGGCGTATCCACTCTTTCGGACCATCGTGGGGACGGCCACGGTCACGGTGATGGGCCGCGAACTGCACAGCACGAACGAGTGGCTGACGCGGTTCGCGGGCGTGACCGGCGTGAAGACGGGGACCACGGACGCGGCGGGGGAGTGTCTCATCGCGGCGGTGGAGCGCGACGGGCGTACCGTCTTTCTGATTGTGCTGGGCAGCCGTGAACGGTATTACGACGCCGAACGGCTCTACACCGCGTATGAAGCTGTGTACCACTGGCAGGCGCTGGATGGGCATGAGCTTTCGGTGATGAACCGGATGGTGGACGCAGCGGGCCACCTTTGGTTCGTGCAGCCCACGGGCGCCGCGCCGACCGTGTTGCAGCATGAGCCGGGTGTGCCGCAGGTGCAGGAGTACCGGCGGCTGCAACTTCCGGCGAGTGGCCCGTTGGCGGCCGGTACGCCGGTGGGTACGCTGGAGTGGTGGGTAGGTCCTGAGATGATCGGTAGCCAACAACTGGTGGTACGTTAAGATGACTGAAGAACGGTTGCAGAAAGTGTTGGCCGCGGCGGGCATTGCCAGCCGGCGGGCCAGCGAGCAGTTGATCCTGGCGGGGCGGGTGGCTGTGGACGGCGTGATCGTGCGCGAGCTGGGCACGAAAGTGGACCCGGCCAAGACCGCTGTCACGGTGGACGGCCAGACGCTGCCCAAGCCGGATCGCCACGTCTATTTCAAGCTGCACAAGCCGCGCGGGATCCTGAGCGATGTGGGCGGCGACACGCATGGCAGGCAGACCGTGATGAGCTTGTTGCCGCGCGAACACGGGCGGCTGTATCCCGTGGGGCGGCTTGACCTCAACAGCGAGGGGCTGGTGCTGATGACGGACGACGGCGACCTGGCGCACAAGCTCACGCATCCGCGCTTTGAGCATCCCAAGACCTATTATGTCTTGGTGGGCGACCGACCGACCGAAGAGCAACTGATCCAGTTGCGGGGCGGCGTGGACCTGCCGACCGGGCGGTCGGCCCCGGCGCAAGTGATGGCGTCGCCGCGGCTGCCCGCCGAACTGCGGCTTGCGCCCGGCCCGACCAAAGGCTACTGGCTCCAGGTTGTGCTGCGCGAGGGAAAGAAACGGCAGATTAGGCACATGACGGCGGCGGTGGGGCTGTCGACGCTGCGGCTGGTGCGCTGGTCGATTGGCCCGCTGACGCTGGGTGACCTGGCCGCAGGCACGGCGGTGCTGCTGACACGCGGCGAGGTGGCGGCGCTGCGCGACAGCCTGCGCGGCGCGACGCGTCCCGGGCAGGGGGCTGCCC
>CAYJQA010000031.1:9885-18540 GCA_964372065.1 uncultured Litorilinea sp. | reverse complement strand
CCGCGGGCCGGCGCGGCTGCGCCCCCTCCCTACCAGCCACCGCTAACCCATTTGCGAGCACCTATGAAGATCACCGATCTCAAGACCATCGTCGTCGGCAACCCCTGGAAGAACTGGGTATTCGTCAAGCTCTATACCGACGCCGGGCTTACCGGCATCGGTGAGGCCACCGGCGGCCTCGCCACCAAGCCCAGCCTCGGCGACTTGGACGAACTGCGCCGCCATGTAATCGGCGAAGACCCGCGCCATCCACAGCGCGTCTGGTACAAACTGCACAAGGCCCGTTTCTACGGCGTGACCCTGGGCATGAGCGCCATCGAACAGGCGTGTTGGGACATCTTGGGCAAGAGCCTGGGCGTCCCTGTCTGGCAGCTATGGGGCGGCAAACACCATGACCGTCTGCGCGTCTATGCCAACGGCTGGTACAAAGGCCCGCGCACGCCCCACGACTTCGCCGCACGCGCCGCCGCGCTGGCCGCCCAGGGCTATACCGCGCTCAAATTCGACCCCTTTGGCGGAGCCTATCAGCAAATCTCGCGTGAGAGCGAAGACCTCTCCATCGAAATCGTGCGCGCCGTCCGCGCCGCCGTCGGCCCCCGCGTGGACCTGCTCATCGAGGCGCACGACCGCTTCACCGTCTCCACCGCCATCCGTCTCGGTCGCCGTCTGGAGGAATTTGACCCCTTCTGGATGGAAACGCCCGTCCGCACCTATGACCTGGCGGGCCACGTCGAGGTGGCGCGCGCCATCCGCTTCCCGGTCGTCTTGGGCGAAGGCTTCAGCGAACTGCGCGACTTTGCCGACCTGCTGGCCTACCGCGTCATCGACATCGTACAGCCGGAGCCGCAGCACCTCGGCCCCAGCCGGGCGCGCGAGGCGTGCGCCATTGCCCTGGCCTACACCGCGCTGGTCGCCTGTCATCAGGCGCAGAGTCCCTTCTGCACAGCCATGAACGCCCACATCCACGCGTCCATCCCCAACTTTCTCATCCAGGAGAACTTTGACGACTCGCTGGAGCCGTGGACGTGGGACGTGATCCACGGGGTGCCGCGCGTCCAGCACGGCTATCTGACCGTGCCCGACACGCCCGGTTGGGGCGTCGAGATCGACGAGGCCGCGGCTGCGCAGCATCCCTACAGCGAAGTCCACTTCCTGCGCCTCTTTGAGGAAGGCTGGGAGGAACGCCGCCCGCCCAGTCCGGCCTAGCTCGCGCCACAAAAAAGCAGGTTGTGTCACAATCTTCGCATGTGACACAACCTGCTTTGGCCTTCAGTCAATTCCTGACCGGGTGATCCACAATCTTCCCATGCGGACCCGGTTCCGCGCCGGCGCTCTGCGCACGCCGGTTCTCCTCACAGCCCCATTCTGACGCCGCCGTGTAAGCAACTGATTCGCGTCACGTTACGATTTTGTTAACTGTCGGGGATTGCGCCCACGCGGGCCGCGGCGGTGTCTGTGTATAATGGGGCAGCCGGGCGCGGCTACGCAGCGCAGGCCCGACCGCGACGACCGACCGAAAGGCGTACCCATGAGCACGATCGTTCCACACGGCACGCTGGACTATGCCGAAGCGCGCGCCCTGGGCGTCGATCCCGCCGACCTGATCGTCTTCTCGTCCAACATCAACCCCTATGGCCCGCCGCCCGCCGCGCTGGACGCCTTGCGCCGCAACACCACACCGGAGATCGTTGCGCGCTATCCCGACCGGCTCAGCCTTGACCTGCGCGACGCCCTCGCCGCGCATCACGGCGTCACACCCGAAGCGATCCTGGTCGGCAACGGCACAGCCGACATCATGTGGCTGATCGGGCTGGTCTATCTGTGGGCGCGCCGCGTGGCCGTCATCGGCCCCACTTTCGGCGAATATGCCAACGTGGCGGGCCTCATGGCCGCGCCGTTAACGTTGGTCGCCCATCCTGGCTGGCAGCGGGCGGGCGACCACTACCGTCCCGCCGCTACCGCGCTGGACGACACCATGCAGGCGCTCGCCGCCGCGCGGCCCGACGTGGTCTTTCTCTGCAACCCCAACAACCCCACCGGGCGTCTGCTGACCACGGCGGAACTGTCCACGCTCTATGCCGCCGCGCCCGCCGCCCTCTGGATCGTGGACGAAGCCTACGCCGACTTCCTCGATGCCTCGGCCACATCCATCCCCTGGATCGACCGTGGCAACTGGCTCGTCCTGCGTTCTATGACCAAAGACTTCGCGCTGGGTGGGCTGCGGCTGGGCTATGTGGTGGGCGCACCGGCGCGCATCGCCCTGCTGCAGCAGACGCAGCCGCCCTGGAACGTCAACGCCCTCGCCCAAGTCGCCGGTCTCGCCTGCCTGGACGAACTGGCCTGGCGACGCCGCACGCTCGCCCAACTGCGGACAGACTGCGCCGCGCTCATGGACGGTCTGGCCGCGACCGGCTATGCGCCGCAGCCCACCGACCTGAGTTTCTTCCTCATGCCTGTGGTCGCGCCGTCCGCGCTGCGCAGCAAGCTCCTTGCCCAGCGCCTGGTGATCCGCGACTGCACCTCGTTCGGCCTACCGGACTATATCCGTATCGCCGCGCGCGGGCCTGCCGACAACGCCCTGCTGCTCGCCGCGCTGGCGGACCTGGCGCAGACGCCCGCCCGCCCCGCGCCCCACCCATAAAACACACCGGCAGACGCCTGTCCGCCGGTGTGATGTTCACGCCTGCCTATGCCTACTGTGAGGCAGGCTGCTGCTCTGTCATGGCGTATTCGTGCCTATGGATTAACCCGATGCAGGGGGCCTTCAACTAGAGGAATGATCCACAAAGAACGCAACGGGCACAGAGATCATCCTCTGTTTATCTCTCTGGTCTTATGTGCTCTTTGCGCTCTTTGTGGTTAGCGATTTTCGGTGCGCAAAACGGCGCTAGTTGGTCCCGCTCAGGAACGGTTCCTCGGCGTCAAACTCCACCAGGTTGCCGGTAATCGTGTAGATCACCCGCTCGCAGATGTTCGTCACCCGGTCACCGGCGCGCTCCAGATTGTGCGCCACCCAGGTGAGATAGTTGGCCCGGTCGATCAGGTCGGGGTTCTTGATCACCGCGCCGATCAATTCCCGGTTGACCTCGTTGTAGAGCGCGTCAATCACATCGTCTTCCGCAGGGATGCTCTGCGCCGCCGCCAGGTCGTGATTGACAAAGGCATCCAGCGCCCGCCCCAGCATGTCGGTCGTCCGGTTGCACATCTCGTCAATCTGCGGCAGCGGACGGAACAGCGGCTCCGGGCCGAGATAGAGACTGATGCGGCTGATCCCCTTGGCGTAATCGCCCATCCGCTCCAACTCCACCGAAATCTCCAGCACCGAGGCCAGCAAGCGCAGGTCGCCCGCCATCGGCTGCTGCGTCGCGATCAGGGCGAAACAGGCGTCCTCGACGGCGAACTTACGCGCGTTGATCTGGCGGTCGGCGCTGATGATGCGCTTGGCCGTTTCCAGGTCCCGGCGGCGCAGCGCATCCACCGCGTCCAAAATGGCCTGGCGCACGATGCTGCCCAGCATCAGCACCTCGTCCTGCAAACGGCGGAGTTCACGGGTAAAATGGGTACGGGTCATAGGACGTCCGTTTCTCTTGATGGGCAGCGCCGGTCTAGCCAAAGCGTCCCGTAATGTAGTCTTCCGTCTGCTTGTGCTTGGGCCGGGTGAACAGCTCGCGGGTGGGCCCATACTCCATCAGGTGGCCTGTGCGGTGATCGTCCACCATAAAGAACGCGGTGAAGTCCGACACACGCGCGGCCTGCTGCATATTATGCGTCACAATGATGATCGTGTAATTCGCCACCAACTCCCGCATGAGGTCTTCGATCTTCAGCGTGGCGATGGGGTCGAGCGCCGAACACGGCTCATCCATCAGGATAATGTCCGGGCGCACCGCAATCGTGCGGGCAATGCAAAGCCGCTGCTGCTGACCGCCCGATAGCCCCAACGCGCTGTCGTGCAGTTTGTCCTTCACCTCTTCCCACAGCGCCGCGCTGCGCAGCGACGACTCGACCAACTCGTCCATGTCGCCCCGAAAGCCGTTGATCCGTGCGCCCCAGGCAATGTTGTCATAGATGCTCTTGGGGAACGGGTTGGGCTTCTGAAAGACCATACCCACGTGCCGCCGCACCTGCACCGGGTCCACGTCCTTGGCATAGATGTTTTGCCCGTTAAACTGGACCTCACCTTGCACCCGCGCGCTGGGGATCAAGTCGTTCATCCGGTTGAAGCAGCGCAGCACCGTGCTCTTGCCGCAGCCCGACGGGCCGATCATGGAGGTGATCTTGTTGCTCTGCACGGCCAGATTCACATCGCGCACGGCATGAAAACCGCCGTAATAGATGTTCAGGTCGTTCGCCACAATCGCATGGCGCGTACCGTTGGCGACCCCTGCGCCGCCGTTGTCCTGCGTCTTGCCGCCGACTTCCAATAACTGCGTGGTTACCATGATTATACCCTTTGACGGCTAAACCGGTTACGCAGAATCACTGCGGTCGCGTTTAGCGATAACAGCATGACCAGCAAAATGATAATGGCCGCCGCCGCCAGGTTGCGAAACTCGGCCTGTGGCCGCGCCGTCCACTGATAGATCTGGATGGGCAGCGTCGTAAACTTGGCGAATGGCCCACTGGGGTCCACTACGATAAAGGTGGACGCGCCGATCACGACCAGCGGCGCGGTCTCGCCGATGGCGCGCGAGATGGCGAGAATCGTGCCCGTCAGAATCCCCGGCAGCGCGCCCGGCACGACGTGCCTCCAGATGGTCTGCCACTGGGTTGCGCCCAGACCGTAGCTGGCCTGCCGCAACGACGCGGGCACCGCGCGGATCGCTTCGCGCGCGTTGATGATGATCAGCGGCAGAATCAGCAGCCCCAGCGTCAGCCCGGCGGAGATCACCGTCCGCCCGTTGGCCGTCGTCGGGTCGCTCACGCCAAAGAACGTGCCGCTGGTAAAGCTCTCCAACATACGCACAAAGAGCGCCAGCCCCAACATACCATAGATGATAGAAGGCACGCCGGCCAGATTGTTAATATTGGTCTCAATCAACCGGTTGACCCAGTTGTTCTGGGCGTACTCCTCCAGATAGATCGCCGCGCCCACTCCCAGCGGCAGCGAAAAGACAAGCGTCAGCAGGATCGTCCACAGCGACCCCAGAATCGCGGTGCGGATGCCGGCGAACTCCGGCTTGGACGACTGCGGCGACGTGACAAAGTCCGCCGTCACCCAACTGCGAAAAGTCAGTTGGGCGTTCGGGATCTTCGCGACCGCCGCTTCGATCTCCGTCACCCGGAAGATAGAGTCCGTCAGCGACCACGACTCTACGATCTGCGGCTCAACCACGCGCTCCAACCCCAGTTCGTAGATGTCCTGCTGACTGCGCTCGGCCAGCGGTTGTTCCGACTCCAGGCGACGCATCAACCCCGCCGACACATTGGCCGTCAATATCTCGGTCAGGCGGTCCTTAGGCAGTTCGCTCAGGTCTTTGCCCAGTACTTGTTCCACGAAGAAATCCAGAGTGCCGCTGTCCGCACCCGGCGCATAACGCATAATCGGCTCGGCGGGCCAATTTGGCTCAACGTCGGACCACTGGACCGCATCGACAAACAACGCCGCCAATTGCGCAAGCGTCACATTCTCCACGCTGTCGTTGGCGGGATTGATGACAACGACCAGGGCGTCATTGCCCACCCGGAACTCCAGCGGAAGACGCTTGGCGGCGCGGCACGCCTCCAACTCACCACGGCTGATGGGGCGGCTGGCATTCACCACGTCGATAGTCGGATCGGTACAGAACTGCGCAAAGCCCGCGCGGGTTCCCGTATTGCTGATATTGATGCTGCCGGTGTAGCCGGTCCCACGGAAGTCGTCCGCCATTCGTTTGCTCAACGGGAAGACTGTGGAACTCCCCACCATCAGGATATTGCCGCGGTTGGCATGGGTTGGCGTCGCTGCCCCGGTGGCCGCACGCAGTTGCGTCAGACCCGCGGCCAGCGCGCTCTCCGCTGCCGGGAAGTACCCCACTTCGCCGATTACCTCGTTCACATGGCTGAGATAGTAGCCAAGATAGGCCGCAAGTTGTGGCTTTTCGCGTAGCGTTTCGGCTGTCGTGTAGATATACAGCGGTCGCGCCAGCGGATAGTCGCCGCTATCCACCGTCTCAATGGTGGGCGCGACCCCCTCCACCGACAGCACCTTGAGCGTATCTACATGTTCCAGGTAATAGGCGTACCCGAAAAAGCCGGCAGCGTTCGGGTTCGCCGCTACGCCCGCCGCCAATACCTCGTCGTCTTCGCTGGTCGTTAGCCCCGATGCGGCCAGCAGACGCGCCTGCTCCACTTCCTGCACAATACTCGCGGGGTCAACCTCGTTCTGCACCGCCACATAGCCAAACGCGCCGTCAAAGATGTTAAACAGCAGCGCCAGCAACGCCAGGATGCCGACCAGGGTGGAAGCCATAAACATGGACGCCCAGAAGTTGCCGGTGCGCTGCCGTTGCACCACACTGTCGGTCTGCGCTTGGCCTTCGGGATACCCGCCGGATGACACCAGGCTCGGATCGGCGGCCATTAGTCATACACCTCGCGGAATCGATTCACCAGAATGCGGCTCAGGATGTTCAGCCCCAGCGTGATCAGAAAGAGTAGCAAGCCGATGGCAAACAGGCTGTCATAGTCCACCGAGTCATAGCTCAGGTCGCCGCCGCTAATGCGCACGATGTGACCGGTCATGGTCTCCGCCGCGCGGAAGGGGTTGAACGTGGCCAGATTGGTCAGCGCCTCGCCCCAACTGTTGAAATTGCGGGGACCGGCCCCCGCCGCCACCGCGACCACCATCGTCTCGCCCACGGCGCGCGAGATCGCCACGATGAACGCCGCCGCGATCCCCGACAGCGCCGCCGGCATCACCACCTGCAGCGCCGTCTCCAACTTGGTCGCGCCCAGCCCATAGGCCGCTTCGCGCAGCGAGAAAGGCACCGCGCGCAGGGCATCTTCGGCCATGGACGTCACCAGCGGCAAAATCAAAATACCGATCACCAACCCCGCCGACGCCGTGTTGTAAATCTCCACCGTGTTTTGACCAAAGAGTTGGCGCAGCAGCGGCGTCATAAAGGTCAACGCAAAATAGCCGTAGACGATCGTCGGAATCCCGGCCAGCACTTCCAGGATCGGCTTGAGGATGGTCCGCATCCGGGACGACGCATACTCGCTCAGATAAATCGCGATCATCAGCCCGATGGGCAGGGCCACCACCATCGCCATGAGACTGGTGGTGAAGGTGGCGATCACCAGCGGCCAAATCCCAAACTCGCCGATGGCCGGCTGCCACTTGATCTGCGTCAAGAACTCGACGATGGACACCTCCGGTCGCGCAAAGAAACGCAGCGCCTCCTCGCCCAGCACAAAGATGATCCCGGCTGTGGTCAGGATGGAAATCGCGCCACAGGCAAACAAGAACCACTGAATCAATGCCTCGCCCAGACGCAAGCGCTTCTTGAGATCCATCGGCTTGTGCATAGAGACGCTCATGGCTTCAGCTCGGAATGGCGCAGTGGCGGGCAGTTCGCCTTGCATACTTTACTCCTCAGCCCCGGCTCGTCCGCCCACATCCGGTGAGTGGTCGCCTGAACCGTTGGCAATTGTACAGAAAAGGGAATGGGGAGAGGACGAATCCCCTCCCCATCACGTTCAGGTCAGTTCAAACGCCAAGCCACTTATTGCGCAGCCGCATCCAACCACGCCTGCTGGGCAGTCCCCAGGGCCTCATCGCTGGCCGGGAAGTAGCCGACACTGACCACTTCCTCGTTGACGTAGCTCAAGAAGAAGTTGATGAAGGCAGCGACCTGCGGCTTCTCCTGCATGATCGTCGCGTCCGAGTAGATGAACAGCGGGCGGGCCAGCGCATACTCGCCGGCGTCCACCGTCGCGGCCGTGGCCTCGACACCGGCGATGTTCAAAATCTTCAGCCGGTCCGCCTCTTCCTCATAATAGGCATAGCCAAAGTAGCCGATGGCGTTCACGTCGCCCTCGACGCCCTGCACCAGTACGTTGTCGTCCTCGCTCAATTGCAGATTCGCGGCATCCAGCAGCGCCGCCTCACCGGCGTCCTCGCCGTCCGCCTCAAACGCGGGGGTCATAACCGCCTCGACGAAGTAGTCAAACGTGCCGCTGTCGGTACCGGGGCTGAAGCGCTTAATCTCGGCGTCCGGCCAGCTCGGGTCCACTTCGTTCCACTTGGTCACCTGGTTGGAGAAGATGGCGGCCAGTTGCTCCAGCGTGACATCGGTCAGGAAGTCGTTGGCCGGGTTCACCACCACCGCCAACGCATCGGTGCCGACGCGGAACTCGATCGGCGTGGGGTTGATGGCCTTGCAGCTCTCAACTTCCGTATCCTTGATGGCGCGGCTGGCATTCGAAATGTCCGACTCACCGGCTACGCAGAAGCGCTCGAACCCTGCGCCCGTCCCGATGCTGTCGATGGTGATATTGCCCGCATAGCCTTCGTCCGTGAAACGTTCGGCCATGCGCTCGGTGAGCGGAAAGACCGTCGAGCTACCGGCCACGATAATATCGCCGGTGACTTCCAGCGGGTTCACCACGGGCAGCATCCCCTCACCCGCCGCCGGGGGGTGCGACGCCGCGGCCGGCGTGGCAGGGGGGGTG
>CAYJQA010000031.1:8380-9875 GCA_964372065.1 uncultured Litorilinea sp. | reverse complement strand
GGCTTCAGCCGCCGGAGCCTCAGTCGCAGGGGCTTCGGCCACCGGGGCTTCAGCCGCAGGAGCCGCCGCCGGCGTAGCGGCGCTACAGGCCGCCAGGGCCAGCATCGCGATCAACAGCGAAAACATCCAGATTCGTCGCATTGTTCCCTTTTCCATCGTTAGTGAAGTCATTGTTTGCATAGTCAGGTTCCTCAAACGATTACGTGCGGCCAGGGCGTCTTGAAGGCGCTACCTTGCCGCAAGTCCGCAGTCACATCCCTGCGCCGCTAAGTTTGGACCGACTGAGTTAACGAACCTCACCATCGGGGAACAACACACAGTTAACTGTTTGTAAACGTACGATTAACGCACCGATCAAGGCTGACCACTCTCACCGGGCCGCGCCACTTGAGGCGCTGTACGGCCCGCTTGCGCATGCCCGTTGCCGTTGCCTTGTCCGTTGCCGTTGCCGTTGCCGTTACGCGGCGCATCGGCAATCGGCAGCGTGAAGTAGAACGTGCTGCCCTTGCCCTCCACGCTCTCCACCCAAATCGCGCCGCCGTGCGCCTGTACCAGATGCTTGGCGATCGCCAGCCCCAGCCCCGTCCCGCCCACCGCGCGCGAGCGGTCCGTCTTGAAGAAACGCTCGAAGATGCGCGGCAGGTCTTGCGCCGCAATCCCGACCCCCGAATCGCGCACCGTGACCGTCACAAACTCGTCGCCGGCCTGGGCGGCGATGTGGATGCCGCCGCCGGGCGGCGTGAACTTGATGGCGTTGTGGACAATGTTCGCCACGACCTGATGGATGCGCCCGGCGTCCACCAACACCATCGGCAGGTCGCGCGGGACGTCGATATCGATCTCCACTTGGTTGCGCTCGGCCTGCGTCCGCAGCCGGTCCACCGCCGATTGCACAACCGCGCTCGGCAGCACCGGATGGAGGCGCAGCGGCGACTGCCCCGACTCGATGCGTGAAAGCTCCAGCAGTTCTTCCACCATCTGGGTCAGCGCGTCGACCTCCACTTCCATCCGGTCCAGAAAACGGCCCGCCGCCGGGGGATCGTCCAGCGCGTCGTCGCGCAGTGTCTCCACCAACGCCCGCAGCGAGGCCAGCGGTGTGCGTAGCTCATGCGAGATGTTGCTGATGAAGTCCTGGCGCACCGTTTGCAGTCGGCGCACCTGCGTCAAGTCCTGCACCATGACCAGATAGCCGCGGTCGGCCCGCTTGAGATAGGGCGTCACTACCACCCGCACAAACTGATTCGGCCCCAACTCCAGCGCCGCCACTTCTTCTTGCCCGCTCTCCAGACAGCGCGCAAACAGTTCGGCAATGCGGTGGTCCCGCGTTGCTTGCACAAACGAGCGGTGCATAGCCTTCTCAGCGGAGGTGTTGAGCAGACGCGCCGCGGCCGGGTTGATCAGTTTCACATCGCCGATCCGGTTCAGGATGACCACGCCATCGGTCATCACGTGCATCACCGTATAGAGACGGTCCTTCTCACGCGCCCGTTTCTTA
>CAYJQA010000031.1:3760-8370 GCA_964372065.1 uncultured Litorilinea sp. | reverse complement strand
TGTCGGCCATGCGGTTGAATGCCCGCGCCAGATTGCCCACTTCGCCCCGTTTCAGCGACAGCAGGCGCGCATCCAAATCCCCCGCCGTGATGCGCTCGACCACGTCGGTCAGGCGCTGCACGCCGTAGACGGTCCACTCACAGGCATAGATCGTCGCGGCGCAGACCAGCAGGGTCGCCGCTGCCATCAGCGCGACGAGCCACCGGCGTAGCCCCGCCTGCTGTTGGTCCAGGGCCTCGCGGCCAAACGAAAAATGGAGCGCACCCAGCACCGCGCCGCCTTCCCGCACCGGCACGGCCACGAACAGCCACCGCGCCCCGCTGTCTTCGTCCGTGCGCGTGCTGGCCGCGCTTTGCCCGGCCAGGGCCGCACGCACCTCCGGCCAGTGGGCGCTGACCGCCGGCAGGGTCGCGGCGCCGGCTGAATCGGCAAAGGCCGCGCCGTTGCTCCGCAGCGCGACGATGCGCACGTCCAGCAAGCTCGCCAATCGCGCCAGCGCCGGCGTCAGCGCCTCCGGCCCGGCCAGCCAGCCCGGACTGCGGGTAATCTCGGCAGTCGCCGCTTCAGCCTGCCGCATCATTTCCTGCTCGAAGGCGGCATCCGTCACGCGTTGAGCGTACACCAGCAGCAGCACCGTGACACCGGCCAAGACCGCGCAGACCACCAACGCCACGGCATAGGACATCCGCCAACGCAGACGCCGGGCGCGCTGTGCGAAAGATCGCATGTTTGCCCATAAGCCGGATTGGGGTATTTGCTGTTCGATCATGGTCTCTTTCCGGCGGTCGCCTTCACCGCCCCAACACACAAACCCGGCGTCGCCGCGCCGGTCGCGCGTCCTTTGCTGCACGATTATCGCTTACCATAACGCGCCATCGTTAAGGACCATCGTCCCCTGCGTTAACGCGGAGTTAACAGCCCCCACATCACAACAAACGCCGGTCCCCACGGAACCGGCGTACGTGACCTCTTTGCTTGGTCCGGCGCAACCGGCGACCGGCCTGCTGCCCACCGGCGCAGCCTAGCCCTCAAACCGATAGCCGATCCCGCGCACCGTGACGATGCGTATCGGGTTCGATGGGTCGGCCTCGACCTTTTCGCGCAGCCAGCGCACGTGCACATCCACCGTCCGGCTGCCGCCGTCATAGTCCCAACCCCACACCCGCTCCAAGATCAAATCGCGGCTCATCACGATCCCGCGGTTGCGCGCCAGAAAGACAAGCAGTTCAAACTCCTTGGGCTTGAGGTGAAAAAGCTGGTCGCGATAGGTCATCTCGCGCCGTCCCAGGTCAATGACGAGATCGTCAAAGACCATGCGCTCAGAGGGCGGCACGGCCAGCGTGTTAACCTTGTCCCCGCCCTCCATCTCCTCGCGTACCAGACGCACCCGCCGCAGCAGCGCCTTGACCCGCGCCGTCAGTTCGCGCATGCTAAAGGGTTTGGTCAAATAGTCGTCCGCGCCGACCTCCAGCCCTACGATCTTGTCCACCTCGTCCGTGCGCGCCGTCAGCATGAGGATCGGCACGCTCGTCTCTTGGCGCAAAATGCGGCAGACCTCAAACCCGTCCAGCGTGGGCAGCATGACATCCAGCACGACCAGATCGGGCTGTTCCTTGCGCGCGACCTCCAGCGCCTTGGCCCCATCGGTCGCCGTGCGCACCGTATAGCCCTGGCGCGTCAAGCTGTATTCCAGGGTATCGACCAGTGAAGGCTCGTCCTCCACGACCAACACCTTCTGTCCACCGCCGGTCTCTGCTGTTTTCTGGCGATCCATACTCCACCCTTGTCTGCTTGCCGTCACAATGGCCCTAGCCAAGTCCATTACAAACCAGATCGGCGCAATTGGCAACTCGGGCGGCGCAAGGCGCGCGCGGCCTTCGCCAATGCAAAGGCCCCGGCGCGACGACCGGCGTCGTCTGCCCGGGGCCTGGAATCCCAGCCGGCGCGGTTGCGCTAATTGCTGCGCGCCACCAGGAGGATGCCGCCGATGATCACCAGAATGCCGACCCAGCGGATACTGGGCACGACCTCGCCCAGGAAAAAGCGCGAGCTAAGCGTGATCAGCACGAAGTTCAGCGCCAGGAACGGGTAGGCAAAACTCAGGTCCAGCCGCGACAAGACCGCAATCCACGCCAGCGCGCCCACGCCATAGAACAGCAGCCCCAGCAGCACCAGCGGCGACCGCAGAATCAGCATCACCAGCGACACGACATTGGTTGTCGCGTCGGCCGCGCCGGGCGCGCTCACGCCAATCTTCATAAACGTCTGCCCGGCGACGCCGGTCGTTACGGAGATCAGGATCAACCACCACGCGTTGCTCATCTTTGCGACCATGCCATCGCTTTCCTCGTCGCCGCCCGGCCGCGCCATCGAGTTCACGTCCGGGCCAATTGTCGATGCCATAGAAAAACCGCCGCAAACCGTTGGTCACGGCGGTTTTCAAGGTGAGCCCCCTGGGACTCGAACCCAGAACCCGCGGCTTAAAAGGCCGCTGCTCTGCCATTGAGCTAGGAGCCCGCACGTACACTGCCGCGCTCGGAGGCACCCGAGCAGGCGTCAGTATACCATGCCCCCCCGCTCCGTCCAAGCGCCTGGGGCCGCGTCGTGGAACGCTAGGTGGGCAGAGTAGCTCTAGGCTCTTGCCGCTCTTGCACCGCCCACGGCCGGTTAAGCCGTAGGCTTATGCTGTGAAAGTGCGCCGGCAAGGGTACGAAAAAGCCCACCGACTCTAGGTCCGATGGGCTTACGGTCGGGGCATGGTATACTGCACCTAGCCCGCCGATGTATACCCATCGGTCTGGGTTAGCCCGTCGCCAGTGTTCCAAGCACTGCCGGCGGGCGTTTCCGTTAACAAGACACTGCACCCATTTTGACGCTACGTCAACCAAGACGCGCGCCGCTTGTGTCACCACTCGCCCAGCTACCCAGACTAGCACCGCCTGAATGGGATACACTACATCGAACCTGTCGGCAACGCAGGACTAGATACTGCCGTAAAGCCAGTCAGTCTACAAACGCGATTGAGCTAACTATGTGCTCAACTTGGCCCCACTGAGTTGGGTTGAAAGGCTCAGCGCCTGGCCGGGCGAACTCGAGTTGACAACCAAACTGAGCACAGTCAAACTGGATAAAGAGCATACGAACAGGCCCTGTCCCTCCCATCAGCAGCGGCACCTCTATTACTAGGTCAATCACGACCACGTGATACTTCCCTATTGGCCGCACATTCGCGTCACTCGATGCGCTGATTGTGCTCCCTTGCGACTCGAACTCACCCGAGAGCTGCCGTAGTACATACTCCCTGTAATGCTTGCCGAAGTCGGGGTCTGTGTCTCGGGTGGCAATCACATTTCCAAAATCATGGCCTGTAATGTTCTCTGCCCACGTCAACACGAATTCACTCGTGGGTGTGGTGACTTTCACATACCCTGGCCTATCAATTCTGACGAGACTATCGTTTGGATAGTCAAACTCGACTGTATCGTTGGCGAATGTACCATGTACCCACGTTGCAGGCTCATTGCTCGGTGCCGAGGGTTGCGGAGTGGGAACCCTCGTAACGTCCGCTGTCGGTGTGACAGATGCACTAGGCGGTCCGGTCTGTGGGCCTGTCGAGGCTCCAAGGTTCTGCCACTCAATCGCTGCCTGAACTCCTACGATGATGACTAACAAGACCACCACCACAGCAACGATAGGCATGACCCAATTGCGACTGCGCGCGGGTGGGTCCACTAACGAAAAATGCGCTATCGACTTTGGTAGTACACGCTGACTTGCGGCATTGCCGCTGGTAGCCACGGATTGGCCGCGCGGATAACCATCAGGGGCAATAGGGGGCCGGAACAGCCATAAGAGATAGAAAGGTACACTAAAGAACGCAAACACCGCTGACGCCCAGTAGACCCCGTAGCGCCAAGGGTCAATTAGCAGTGCGCCTATAATTGCCGCAACTATGGGGAACCCCGGCTGCAAAGCGCCAGCCAACATAAAGAAGATGTCCGTGGCAACGAGAATTCCTCCACCTATATCGGTAAGTAGAGGTCTATGAGTAAAGAACCCGTAGACAAATGCACTGAGACCGAAGAGCTCGAGTAGCATTCTTGCCCGGAAGAGAAAGAATCGCTTCATATGGCATCTCGGTGTTGGTCGATGGCCTGCGATTCCACCAGCAGGAGTACTCTGGATTGCGTTGAAGCGGACGCACAGAAAGCAAGCTGGCGCGCCTCAACATCGCGGCTATCGTCGCGCTACATCACCCATGTTGCTAGGGTCAGATGTCACGCATTGGATAGGGCGTACAGGTAGCCAGTTGATACTGCGCCGCTGACGACGCGCAATCATTGGGCATAACGCCGCACATAGGGCACGTGGAGCTTTGCCACGGCGCGCGGCTTGGCCTGTGCCAGCCTCCGGTCACGCCACAAGCCACAGCGCCGGTTCCTCCACGTAGCTGCGTACGGTGTTGAGGAAGCGCGCGGCCGGCCCCCCATCCACGATCCGGTGGTCGAAGGTCAAACTGAGCGCCACACGGTGGCGCGCCACGATCTCATCGCCGTACACAGTCGGTTTCTTGACGATCCGCCCCACCCCCAGAATCGCGCATTGCGGCG
>CAYJQA010000031.1:0-3750 GCA_964372065.1 uncultured Litorilinea sp. | reverse complement strand
GGTTGATGATGGGCGTGAACGCGTCGATCTGATACGCCCCCAGATTCGTGAGGGTAAAGGTGGCGTTCTGGAACTCTTCCGCCGTAATCTTGTGGCTGCGGATCTTCTCGATCAACGCCTGAGTGTCCGCTGCGATCTGGCGCACGCTCTTGGTGTCCGCCGCGCGCACCACCGGCACTACCAGCCCGTCGTCGGTGTCCACAGCCAACCCCATGTGGACGTGCGCGGGGATGAAGATGTCGCTCCCGCGCCAGGCTGCATTGAGCAGCGGGAACTCCTGCAGGGCCACCGCGGTAAGCTTGATGAGCAGATCGTTATAAGACGGCACAAGCAGGTCGCGGGGGGCCAGGCTCGCCTTGAGTTGCTCGCGCAGCGCCACCAACTCGGTCGCATCCGCTTCGGTGGTGAGCGTGACCGCGGCCGTCGTCTGACTGCTCTCGGCCATGCGTTGGGCGATCAGGGCGCGGATGCGGCTGACCGGCACGGTCGCGCCTGCTTCCTCCGGCTGCGCCGCCGCGCCAGACGCGGCGACCGCCGCGCGGGCGGCCACGGCCTCCTCCACATCTTGACGCCGCACCCGCCGCCCCGGCTGCTGCTCGGCGACCTCGGCCACATCCAGACCATGCGCCCGCGCCACGCGCTGCGCGACGGGCGAGACCTGCACGCGGCCCGGCGTGGTCGGTGACGCCGGCTGGCCGCGCTGTTCGCTGTGCGCCGCGCGGATGTCCCGTTCCACGATGCGCCCGGTACGCCCACTGCCCGCCAACTGCGACCATACCACGCCCAGTTCGGCGGCGACCCGGCGCGCCCGTGGACTGATGGCGGGCAGCCCGTCCACCGCGCTGCCGCCGCTCCGAGCCGCCGGTTGGCGTTCACCGCCCGGCGCGGGTTGCGCGCGGTCAGGCACGGCCGCGGGCACAGGCGCGGACGTCTCGAAGGGGGCCGCTTCGCCCGGACGCACGATATAGGCCAACCGCCCGCCCACCGGGATCACGTCCCCGGCCTGCGGTCCGTCCGGCGGGATACGCAGGATGCCTTGATCAAACGCCTCCACTTCCTGCGTCGCCTTGTCGCTCTCGACTGTATACAGGAGGTCGCCCGGCTGGACCTTCGCCCCGTCCTGCTTGAGCCATTCGCCAAAGACACCCTCTTCCATGGTCCAGCCCAAGCGGGGCATCACGATTTCAATTGCCATTGTGCGGTTCCTTGTTCCCATTCCTAGCCGCTTGCAGAAGACGCGTCGCGCAGACCGCCGGCCTCACTCCGCCAGCAGATCACGGATCGCCTGCTCGATGGTGTCCTTGTTCGGCACAATGGCCGTCTCCAGCGGCGGGCTGTAGGGCGTCGGCGTATGTATGCCGTTGAGCCGCATGATCGGCGCGTCCAGGTCGTCGAAACCGCGCGCCGTCACCTGCGCGGCAATCTCGGCCCCAATGCCGCACGGCGCAAACGTCTCGTCCACAATCAGCAGCCGGCCCGTCTTGTGCACGGACTCCAAGACCGTGTCCACATCCAGCGGCGCAATGGTGCGCGGATCGATCACCTCGACCTCCACACCCTCTTTGCTCAGGACGGCACAGGCCGCCAGCGTCTTGTTCACCATGGAAGTCAAGGCGACCACCGTGGCCGCGTTTCCCTCGCGGGCAATGCGCGCCTGGCCGAACGGAATGGTGTAGTCCTCTTCGGGAACCTGTCCCTTGTTGAAGATCAGCGACTTGTGCTCCAGGAACAGCACGGGGTCGTCGCTGCGCAGCGCGGTGGTGAACAGCCCCTTGGCGTCATAGGCCGTGGACGGGATGGCAACGCGAAACCCCGGAATGTGGGCGAAGATGGGGTAGTAGCTGCCCGAGTGATGCGTGGCCGCCGCTCCACCCACACCGATACAGCCGCGCAGCATAATGGGCATCTTGAGCCGCCCACTGCTCATGTACTGGATCTTGCTGACCTGGTTGATCAGTTCGCCCATGGCGTCCAAGATGAAGTCAATGAACATGAAGTCCACGATGGGCCGTGAGCCGGTCATGGCCGCGCCGGCGCACATCCCCACAAAGCCGCGCTCGCTGATGGGCGTGTCGCGCAGCCGTTCCGGCCCGTACTTCTCGAAGAGACCTAACGTGGTCGTGAAGTTGCCGCCGCGCCGGCCAATGCCTTCGCCGACGACGAAGATCGACGGGTCCTTGGCCATGGCCGCATCCAACGCCTCGCGGGTGGCTTCCATGAAAGTGATCTCACGCATGTTGCACCTCGCTGTAGATGTAGTCCGTGGCGGTCGCCGGGTCGGGCCAGGGGCTGTTGGCGGCAAACTCGGCTGCGTGTTCGACAATGCTCTGGACGTCCGACTCGATCTCCTGTAGATCGTCCTCTGCCGCCAGGTCTTCCGCCAGCAGGCGCGCGCGATAGGTGGTGACGGGGTCGCGCGCCTTCCAGGCGTCAATCTCCTCCTGCGTGCGATACCCGGCGTCGCGCATGCCCTCCGAGTGGGCGCGTGTGCGATAGGTCTTGCACTCGATCAGCGTCGGGCCTTCCCCGGCGCGGGCACGGCGCACCGCTTCGCCGGCCGCGGCAAAGACCGCCAGCACATCGTTGCCGTCGACAATCACGCTAGGCAGCCCATAGGCCGGTCCGCGGTTGCCCACATCCGGGTTCCCGGTCGCATTGGAGAAGGGTACCTCGGTCGCGTACAGATTGTTTTCGCAGACAAAGAGCACCGGCAGTTTCCAGACGGTAGCCAGGTTGATCCCCTCGTGAAACGCGCCGTTATTGACTGCGCCGTCCCCGAAGAAGGCGACGGCCACTCGATCCGTCTTGAGCAGCTTGAAGGAGTAGCCCGCGCCCGTCGCCTGCAAGATGCAGGGACCGACAATGCCGCTGGTCCCCATCATGCCGACTTCGGGCGAAAAGAGGTGCATACTGCCCCCGCGCCCGCGCGAACAGCCCGTGACGCGGCCGTATAGCTCGGCGATCACCTCACGCGGGGGGACGCCTTTCGCCAGGGCATGCCCGTGGCCGCGGTGGGTGCTAAAGACCGCGTCGTCGTGCCGCAGATGCGCGCAGACGCCGGTCGCCACCGCTTCCTCGCCGACATAAGTGTGACACGCGCCATGCACCAGGCCGGAGGCATACGACTTGGCCAGTTGCTCTTCACTGCGCCGGATCATCAACAGACCCCGGTACAATTGCAGATATGATTGCTTGCTCAGACCCGCGGTTGTTTCACTGCTACTCGTGCTCATGCTCGCCATCCATTTCTAACGGTTCCTCGATCCTCTGTTCAGCGGGGACAACTGCCTGCGTGGTGACTGATTGAACGCCCATCGACGCCTTACGCCATGCCGCCTCCTTGCCGCGAGCGCCTGCGCCACACGCGCGCCCGCTGCCGCAGCACGCGCACACCTACCCGGCCAGGTCTCTTTGCGTATCCAGTCGGTTGTTAGTGGGGCTTGCGCCCCCCGTTTAGGCTAGCCTACAGACTTGCCCCAGCCTCGCGTGCCACGCGGCAAGCGGGACCGGTCTGAACACTCGGCGCGCACGTCGCGACCAAGCATCACAGTTGGGGAGCAACCGTGACCTGGATGGGCGACGGCAACGGACGCGCCGCGTCTTTGAACTGCGCGATGAACTGCACCGGCCCCGACGGCAGGGGGTCGCGCAACTGCAGCGCCCACAGCCCATCGGCGTGGGCCAGCGCGGGGGCCCCCCCCCCCCCCCCGCCCAAGACCCCGCTCTCGCAGGCCGGGGGGGCCCCCCCCG
>CAYJQA010000030.1:17499-18646 GCA_964372065.1 uncultured Litorilinea sp. | reverse complement strand
ATTCCACCCAGCTCACCGAGAGCTTCGAGGAGATGGTGCCGGCCGACGTGCTGGGCAAGCTGCCGAACCTCCAGTACTTTGCCTCGGTCTCGGGTGGCCGCATCATCAAGGGACGGTTCCCGATCCTCGATCCGGATCCACCGCGTTCGCCGGGCGCCTCAGCGGCCACCGCAGAGGCGAACCGATGATCCGCGTCGTCGCGGTGATCTCGCTGGTCTGCCTGCTGATGATGGTCCTGTACCTGCCGTCGGCGCATCCGCCGGAGCGCTTTCTGGCGCAGTTGACTGAAGAGCACGAGGCGACCGCGGCGTACTGGGGCGAGGGCCCGGCGCTGCGCATCCTGTCGCGGGCCATGAACGTGCAGGACTTGGCGCGCCGGGCCACGCCCATTCCGTCAGCCGGCGACGCCCCACCGACCAACGCGGTGGAAGGCGCCGTCGCGCGTGAGATGGCCACGGTCAACCAGCGCCTGTTCCACAACGCCTACTTCAGATCCATCGAAGCCCTGCTGCTGCTGGCCAGCTTCCGTTTCGCCACGCTGGTCGAGTGGCTGCAATGGCTGCTGGCGTTCAGCGTCGCTGTGCTATTGGACGGCTACATCACCCGGCATATCAAGGCCAAGGAGTTCCGGCAACACGATCCGGAGCTGTTCGCTTTCTACACGTGTGGAGCGATCGTCATGGCCTGCGCGACGGTGGTTGGCTTCGTCGTGCCGTTCACCCTGCACCCGCTGGCGATGCCCTGCTTGCCGCTGGCGGTCAGCCTGCTGCTCGGCAGGGCGGTTGGGAGCTTTCATCGAAGAGGGATGTGATAGGTGCCAGGCCAGCAGTCGAGCCTTGCCACTTCGGCGTACAGGCCAGCGTGGCCGCGATCAGCCGATCAAACCATCACTCACGACCGACTGCAGGCACTCGCCGCCTGCGCTCGGAGGTCGGCGGAGCAGCGTGAGGAGCCAGTCGCCTCCGGCAGACGTACTCACGGTATGCGCCATCAAGCCGACGTTCGGTTCGGCGACCGGCACTGGCCCGAGGGGCAGCTATACGAGGTACAGCTGACCGCAGGTTGCGGCTGGGCGGTCTCGCTGCTCCGACGACTGCTTCCCTGCAGCGCGAACGCACGGTACCGACCCCTATGCATAGCGCTCAAC
>CAYJQA010000030.1:14067-17489 GCA_964372065.1 uncultured Litorilinea sp. | reverse complement strand
TCAACTATGCGTAGACGCAGTCGGCGAGATGGCTATTCATGAGCAACGAAGCGGGCAACCGGCGGTCGCTGCCTTGAGCCGCTGTACATAGTTTTCTCGCCCAGGTGCACTGGCGTCTCCACAACCTGGAGACTGCCATGCGAACCAAGCCTTCATCTCGAGCCGAACTCCCTGCCCGCAAGGGCGGCTGCACCCAGCTGGAACGGCATGTTCCGGCGTACCGCCTGTACCTGCTCGAGCGCGGCAACGCGGCCGGCTATGTGCGCAGTTGCGAGGCGGCCGTGATGCACCTTTCGATGTGGATGCGCCAAGCCAACCGACGGTTGGCCGACATCGACGAGGCCCTCGTGGTCGAGTTCCTCGATGGCCATCTTTCCCAGTGCAACTGCGCGACGAGTGCGCGTCACCCAACGTCCGTGCGCGCGGCACTGGGCCACCTGCTGGTCGTGCTGCGCGCCGCCGACGCCATCGCATCCAAGCCGCTGGACACGACAGCGGTGGGCCAGGAACTGCTCCGCTACGACCAGTACATGGAGCAGGTGCGGGGGCTTGCACCGAAGACCTGCGAGGGTGCGCTGCGCCTGGTCGATGCGTTGCTGCGCAAGCACTTCGGTGATGGTGACATCCGGTTCAAGGTCGTCACGGCCGAGCACGTGCGCCGCTTCTTCGCCGCCCAGGCCAAGAACTACAAGGCGCCGACGAGCCTGGGCGCCGTGGTCTCGGCCCTGCGCGGCTACTTCCGCTGGCGTGCGTCGCTGGGCGACCGCACCCATGCGCTGGTTGGTGCGCTGGCGTATCCGGCGAACTGGCAACTCGCATCGCTGCCCAAGTCGCTGGAGCCGGCAGAGGTCGAACAGCTTGAGGCTGCCCTCGGCCAGAGCGGCCCGTCGATGCTGCGCGCCGACGCCATGGTGCGCTGCATGCTCCATCTGGGCCTGCGCAGCGGCGAGGTGGCACGCCTGAGCCTGGACGACATCGACTGGGGCGCTGGCACGATCACCTTGCGCCGCACCAAGGGCCGGCGTGAAGACGTGATGCCCTGCCGGAAGCAACCGGGCAGGCCATAGCCGCGAACCAGCGCGACGAGCGGCCCAAGACCCGGCACCGGATGGTCTTTGCTCGGCACATGACGCCGCGGGAACGACCCATTGGGCCGGACCTCGTGCGCAAGACCATCCGCCAGGCCTATGCGCGCGCCGGCCTGCCGCACACGCGCTCGCACCTGCTGCGTCACACGATGGCCAGCCGCCTGCTGGCCGGCGGCTCCTCGCTCAAGGAGGTGGCCGACGTGCTGCGGCATCGCTCCCTGAATACGACGCTGATCTACGCCAAGCTCGACAGCGGCCGCCTCGTCGAAGTGGCCCTGCCTTGGCCCGGCATCGCCGCCGCCGCGACCGGGAGAGCGTCATGACGATCGGTCTGACCGCGCTCGTGGAGCGCTTCCTCACGGAACGTCGCATCCTGGGCTTCCAGTTGCGCACTCCCGCCTACAGCCTGCGCAGCTTGGCCGAGTACGTCCGGCGTACGCGTCACCGCGGACCCTTGACCTTGGAGGTCATGGCCGAGTGGGCACGTCTGGACTCCCACGGCAGCGTCGATCCTCGGACCTGGGCTCGGCGGCTGAAGCACTTGCGCTCCTTCGCACGCTGGATGCAGCAGTTCGAGCCCGCCACCGAGGTGCCAGACGACACGATCTTCAGGCGGCTGCCCGAGCGCCAGGCCCCGCACATCTACAGCCCTGAAGAGGTGCGGCAGTTGCTGGCCGCTGCGCGCGAGCTTGGCCCCAGTCCCGGCCTGCGTGGCCTGATCTACGAGACGCTGTTCGGCTTGATCGCGAGTTGCGGTCTGCGCCTGTCCGAGGCCCTGTCGCTGAACATCGGCGACGTGGATCTGCGTCGAGGGGTGCTGACGATCCGACGCACGAAGTTCGCCAAGTCGCGCCAGGTGCCCCTGCATCCGAGTACGACCAAGGCCTTGGGCCAATACCGCTGGACTCGGGATGTGGCCGGCGCCTCACGCGACGACGACGCGCCGTTCTTCATCGGTACACGGGGGCGCCTGTTCGGCAAGCCGATCAGCGTCAGCCAGATAGACAACGTCTTCGCCCAACTGCGCACGCAACTGGGCTGGATCAACCGCGGCACGCACCACGCGCCGCGCATCCACGATCTCAGGCACACCTTCGTGGTCAGGCGCGTCCTGCTGTGGCAGCAGCAGGGCATCGACGTGGACGAGGCGATGCTGTCGCTGTCGACCTATGTCGGGCACGCGATGGTGACCAACACCTACTGGTACCTGCAGGCGGTGCCAGAATTGATGGCGGTGGCCGCGCGGCGCTTCGAGTCGTGCATGCCGGAGCTCAGCCATGCGTGACGGGCACTTCAACCGCAAGGGCTCCCCGCCAAGCTTCCCGGCGCTGGTGCAGCAGTTCTTCACCGAGTATCTGGTCGCGCAGCGCGCGCTCAGCCCACGCACTGTGGCCAGCTACCGCGACGCGATGACGCTGTACCTCGGGTATGCGGCCCAGCAACTGGGCAAGCCGCCAATGTCCATGCAGCTCACGGACATCACGCCGGAGTTGATCCTGAAGTTCCTGGCTCACCTGGAATGGGATCGGCACAACTCGGTGCGCAGCCGCAACCTGCGGCTTACCGCGCTGCGTGCGTTCCTGAAGTTCGCCGGCCGGCGCGATGTGACGGCGCTGCACGCCATCGAGCGCGCGATGGCCGTGCCGATGAAGCGCTTCGAACGGCCGCTTCTGGGCCACCTGACGCGTCCGGAGATGATCGCCGTGCTGGGACAGCCGGGCACCGAATGGACGTCGCAGCGCGACCACCTGCTGCTGAGCTTGCTCTACAACACCGGCGCGCGCGTCTCGGAGATCGTCGGGGTGCGCGTGGTCGACGTAGTGCTGGACGGGTCGGCCTGCGTGCACTTGCACGGCAAGGGCCGCAAGGATCGCTCGGTGCCGCTGTGGAAATCCACCGCGGCGACGATCCGCGCCTGGCTCCACGCCAACCCGCAACTGCGCGGTTCGGCGGCATTGCTGCCCAACCGAGCCGGTCATCCGATGACCCGCTGCAACGTGGCGCAGCGACTGGCGCTGGCAGTGGACAGGGCCGTCGTAGAACAGCCGAGTCTGAAGACCAAGCGCGTCTCCCCGCATACCCTGAGGCACACGACAGCCATGCACCTGCTGCAAAGCGGCGTGCCGTTCAACGTGATCGCGCTGTGGCTCGGCCACGAGAGCACCAACACGACACACCGCTATGTCGAGGCCAACCTGGAGATGAAGGAGAAGGCCCTTGCCCGGCTCCAGGCGCCAGATGTCAAGCTCCCACGATTCCGCGCCGACGACGACCTGATGAAGTTCCTGCAGAGCCTGTAACTATGGAAAGCGCGCCACGCCTGAACGCGGTCGT
>CAYJQA010000030.1:0-14057 GCA_964372065.1 uncultured Litorilinea sp. | reverse complement strand
ACGCATAGTTGAGCACTATGCATAGGGGTCGCAATGCAAAGCTATGCATTGCGACCCGCTGCCGACCTTCGTTGATCTCGATTCCACGTCTCAAAGCCGCCGATCAGCGTCGCATTCGGCGGCGACACCAAACACCTAGACGGGTCGCTGAACGACATCTGCGCTCTGGAGCCGTGACGCATAGTCAATCGGCATTCCGGTTGCGTTCTATCGCCTGGACCTTGCTCTTCTCGTTAGCTGGACGCTTCCGAGTATCGGCGCAACACTTCCTTCAGCTTTGTCCTCGAGCGGCGATCGCGAGAACTTGAAATTCCGGCCCAGGCTCATTGGGCTTCGAAGGCCACGCCCAGGTCGGCCGCCATGGCCGTTACCGGCGCCCAGCGGTCACCCTGCGGGAAATCTTCGCCAAGGCCGCGGCAGTAGGCGGCGGCAATGCTGCAGTGCTGGGTCACGAGCGCGTGTTGGAACGCAGTGGCGAAGACCTGCGCCGCGGCGTGCTCGACCTCCTGCGTGTTGGGGCCGACGACCCCGACGCCGGCCCTAACCGCGACGCGTGCGATGGACGGCACGGAACTGCCAGTCAGGGCCTCCGCCGCCGAATGGCAGCAGTTGACAGGAGCAGCGGGGACCGCAGGCGGCGCCCGAGCCAAGTCGCCGGCTCGGGTACTTGGCTCACCAACAGCGTGACGTCCCATCTGCCCGGCGGCGTTGAGTTGCGCCCGTTCGTCCGACAGCGCCGGCCGGGTGATGTAGCGGCACAGTTGCTCCAGCCGCTTGCGGTCGTGTGCTTCGACCCGCCCGGCTACGGCGACACCAATTTCTTCAACCGGCTGTTCCGCCGCAAGGTGACAATGTCGCCGAGGCAGTACCGGATCCTCTTCGGTGGCATGCGATCGCGGGTCTGCGATTCGGGGCGCGGCGTAGCGGCGACCTGAGGCACGCCGATGCGGTGCGCAGCGGCCGGCGCGCTGTTCGTCGTCGGATTCATCCCGGCGACGGCACGGCGACGGTCGCGGCGTGCCGGATCCGCCTGCCTAGCCGCGCGAGACGATAGCGCGGATCCAAATGGTGTCGCTATCGATCCTTGGGATTGACCGTTGCGCAGATGCGCAGTATATCAAACACTGATAGGTGGACTGCAACAACGATGCTTCCGAGCGATGGCCGGCAGCCCATCCGAAGCAGCGTGCCGGTCGATCAGACGCGCGCCGATCATCAACGGCTGTCTCCATGGCAACCAGCAAGCACGGAGTTCGTGATGTCCACGGTTGGATGCACCGAATATGTGACCCGTATCTATACGCCGATCTATGCCGACAAATGGTTTCGCACCGGCGGCGTGACCATCCTCAATCGAGGCGTCGGCCTGTGGCAGCGTGCGGTGACCTACCGCGTCACCGTCTACCGGATGAAAGTGTGCGTGACCTACCCCAACCTCTGGGACCGGTTCTGGGCCTCCGACGGGTCGGGCAAGACGGTGACGCGTTCGACATCCACCGAACCCGACACTAACTTCACCGAAACGGTGGTCGGATTTTCCGTCGATCCGCCCTCCGATGCGCTGCCGTCGCCGTTTCAACGCGAGGGCTTGGAGTAGCGGTCCCGACCTCGCTTATGCCAAGGGAACTCAGATGACCGAAGTAGACAGCAGCCGTACCAATGCACTGCCAAGGGCGTTCATTCCGGCCGGCGAACGAATGCGAATCGGCCGGCACCCTGCCGATACGACCTTCGACACAATCGCATCGCAGATCGCGAGCGGCTACTCGTTCGCGTCGAAAGCAATCTCGTCGATCGCCAGCGAAGCATCGGCGATCGATGACCGGCAGAAGCCGCCAACGGCGCCGCTGTTGATCGATTTGCTGACGAAGCTGGCTGGTGATCTGCAGCATGTTTCCGAGTCACTCGAACGGCCTGGACGAAAAATGGCCGGTACGTTCGAAGCGCTGGGATTGCGGCTCGATCAACTGGTCGGCGAATTGAAACGGCAGATGGCCGACAATTTTTCCTCTGCATTGCCAGAGCTGATGGCGGCATCGAACGAGTGCCTCGCCGCATCCGCATTTGCGGCAGGCGATCTCGCCAAAGACCCGTTGGCTCAGCTTTCGCTGCTCGACAGGCTCGATCGGGTTGGTCAGCGCTTCGTTTCGTTCGGCGAAGCGATGCTGCTGGCACCCCGATATGCTTCGTCGGCCCCGGCTTGAAGAGGCGCCTGGCCAGCTCGCTGCGGTCGATCAAGCGGCCGCGACGCTTGTCGACACCGGATGCGGGCGGTGTGTCGGCAGTTCGATCAGCCCAACGGGCGCTGCCGACCGAGGCTGTGTGGAGGCCCCTCGCCGCGACGTCATCAGATCGGTAGAGTTCAAAGACATATCGAGCAGGGGAGCCGGTATGTCGCGCTTTGTAGAAGGCCAGGATCGAAGCCAGGTGGCGCTGATTCCAGAGTGTCTGGATGACGTCATCGCTGAGGACAATCCAGTCCGGGTTGTCGATGCGTTTGTCCAGGAACTCGATCTGTCCGCGCTGGGCTTCAAGGGGACGACGCCCGCAGCCACTGGCCGCCCGTCCTACGACCCGGCAGTGCTGCTCAAGATCTACATCTACGGCTACCTGAGCCGCGTGCAGAGCAGTCGACGGCTGGAGCGCGAGTGCCAGCGCAACGTCGAGCTGATGTGGCTGACCGGGCGCCTGGCTCCCGACTTCAAGACCATCGCGGACTTCCGTCGCGAAAACGGCAAGGGCATCGGCCAGGCTTGCAGCCAGTTCGTGATGGTCTGCCGCAAGCTTGCTCAAGTTGCTCGTGGATGGTGTGGTGGCCGTGGACGGCAGCAAGTTCAAGGCGGTCAACAACCGCGACCGCAACTTCATGCCGCACAGACTGGAGCAGCACATGAAGCAGGTCCAGGAAAGCATCAAGCGGCACCTGGAGACCCTGGACACGGCAGACCGAACACTGCCCGTGGATCTGCCGGCAAAGACCGAACGCATCCAGGACAAGCTGGCGAAGCTGAGACGTCAGGTGAGCGATCTGCACCGGGTCGACCAGCAACTGCGCCAGCAGCCCGACCAGCAGTTGTCATTGACGGACCCTGATGCCCGCTCGATGGCCACCAGCGGCCGGGGGACCGGCATCGTGGGCTACAACGTTCAGATCGCCACGGACACGACGCACCACTTCATCGTTGCCCACGAGGTACTGAATGTCGGCCACGACCGCGCGGCGCTGTTAACCATGGCCAAGAAGGCGCAGGAGGCGCTGGGGCGAAAGGGCATCGGCTTGATCGCCGACCGGGGCTGCTACAAGGGGCCGGAGATCGCTGGAAAGCGAGCGGGCCGGCGTGAACACCTACGTGCCCAAGCCCCTGACCTCGGGCAGCAAAGCCGACGGTCGACTCAGCAAGGCGGACTTCGTCTACATCGCCAAGGCCCAGGAGTACCGATGCCCCGCGAGACAGACCCTGTACCGGCGATCAGACATCGTTGAAGACGACGTGACCCTGCACACCTACGCGCGGTACGGGTGTGGCGACTGCCCGGTGAAGGCGCAATGCACGCCGGGCACCTCGCCCAGGATCAGGCGCTGGGAGCATGAGGACGTGCTCGACGCGATGCAAGCCAGACTCGATCGCAACCCAGACGCGATGAAGATCCGAAGGCGAACCGTCGAGCATGTCTTCGGAACATTGAAGCACTGGATGGGTTCGACGCACTTCCTGATGAAGACGCTCGAGCACGTGCGCACCGAAATCAGCCTGCACGTGCTGGCATACAACCTGAAGCGATTGATCGGGCTGGTGGGAATGGCGAAGACGCTGAAGGCGATGAGGTTGGCGGGGGCGTGAGCCCCTTCTCATGCCCAAACAGGTCCTTGGCGACCGCGCTGGCCTCATCGCGCGGCATAACGGCCACGGATGGCCACTGTGCGAATGCAGAGGCTCCTGGCCATCGACCAGGACGAGTGCCGCTGCGAACAACCAAATTCGACGTTCTCACACAGCCTCGACCAGAAGCGGTCGCTCGAGAGGATGCAGTCCTGGAATCACGCTGATCAATCGTCCCCTTGGCAGTGGTGGGGCTGGCCGGCGCACGCCGAGACTGTGCAGATTACCTACCAAGCTGAAGGATCACCTCAGCACCGCGCAACTGTTCGCGCTGCGCTTAGCCGCAGCCGGTGTGTCGCTGTTGCGCCTGGGCTGATCACCGCACCCGTGTCGCTTGCCAAGCCACAGGGCCTCGTCGCACACTCCCTCGCAGCCCGCATGGCATCCAGCCCGGGCATCGAACGAGAGGCCGCCGTGCACGACGCTGCTGAACCCGCGCGCCCGTCCGAGCCGCCGTTGCCGACATCAAAGGCCACGGCTACAAAAGACGCGAAAGACGGTTCGGCACCCCTGTGGCCCGGATTGCTTTTCTTCTGGATTTTGGGGATGGCTGTCTGGCAAGACGGCATGTCGGGCGCGCTCACCGTCTTCCTTGCCCTGTACGCGTTGGTCGCCGTCGGCCTTCTCGCCGTTTCGGCGACGAAGGCGGCAGCGCGTTACGCGGGCCCGCTGGCCGCGTTCGCATTTCTCGCGCTGTGGTGGGGCTGGGCTGGCAGCTACTCGGCATTTCGAGATGCGCTGCTCGGTACTTGCGTGTTTGTCGCCGTGGTTCTGGCCTTCCCCGAGGCGCGGTTGTGGTTGCGCCGGATGCCGGCGCGTTTGCGCGCATGGATGCGGCTGCATCGATTGCAGGAGCGCCAGAGCAACGCGCCGCCAGCCAAAGCGCAACGTGCGGCCCGACGTGCGACGCAGGTGAAAGCGATCAAGACGAAGCTCGTCGCCGGCTGGCGTTGGTCTCGGGCAAAGATGAAGGCTCTGCCCGCGCCACCACCTCCGCCACCCGCTACGCCAGCACAGGCAGTTGCACCACAGCCGCTGCGCCGCCGTATCCCGCCGCTGGCGCTGGCGATCGGTGGCGTGGGTGTGTGGCTCACGCTCAGCCTGGCTGACTCGGTCTTCGAGAGCCGGCCGCTGCCGCTGCGCGGCCAGGTGCTGCAGCCTGCGGCGATGCCGGCGGCCTACCAGGGGCTGAAGGTGGGGTTGGCCATGTCGGGTGGCGGCTATCGCGCCGCGCTGGTCCATGCCGGGGTGGTCGATGCGCTCGGGCAACTCGGCGTGCCGGTCACGCACATGAGTTCGGTTTCCGGCGGATCGATCATCGCAGCGTTCATATCGCAAGGCGGGGCGCCACAGGACTTCCGTGATGCGGTGATCGCCGGCCGCTTTCGAATGCAGCGTGACATGCTGGCCGCGCACAACCTGGTGCGTCTGCCGAGTCCGGGCACCGCTCCTGGCCTGGGCATCGACGTATGGCCCTTCTTCGGCGAGTTCTCGCGCCTGAACGTGCAGGCCAACCTCGTCGACCGTGTGCTGCTCGCCGGCAGTTCCACTGCCGACCCGGCGCGCCCACGGGGCCCGGCACTGATGGTCTGTATGACGGACCTGACCTACGGCTTCAGTGTCGGAGCGCTCGAAGGCGGTGTGTTGCTGTCTGGGCCCACCACGGCGCGCTTCTTCCAGACCAGCACCGCGATCGACTTCCCGGCATTGCGCCTGTCCGAACGCGTGGCCGTTTCAGGCGCCTTCCCCGGTGCGTTCCCGACCCTGAACGTCAAAGCCCGCATCACCACCACGCCCGAACCGTTGGCACACACCAGCGCTGCCCAAGAACTGAACCTCGTGCTCGCCGACGGCGGCGTACGCGACAACCTCGGCTTGGCCTTGCTCGAAGCCGCCGACGCCTCGGCCCGCAAAGCGGCCGCCGAAGCCCGCCCTGGGCGTTGGACTGGCTTCGACGCGCCGGCGCATTGGGCGCTGGACCTGATTCTGGTCTCCGATGGTGGCAAGTTTGTGCAGCCGGAGTCGGTGCAAGGGATGCTGTCGGCGACGATGCGTGCGATCGACCTCAGCGGCCTAGAGACTGGCGTGCTGCGGCCGTTGCGACAGAGCTGGGACCGGCCGCTGGTGATGCTTTCGGCGCTGGCCACATTGGCCCCGAACCCCGATGCGATCGCGCTCGGCCAGACGCAGTCGGCGCTGCGCGATCACTATCACCGCTACTTCCGGCCGGCCACGCTGGCGCACGATGTGCTGGAGAAAATCGTCGCGCTGCACCCGCAGCCTGAGGCAGCGCGCTCGGCGCTGCAGCGCTGGCAGCGCCTGCCACCGGACTTCCAGGCCCGCCTGGACGGCATCGAGCGGCGCTGCACCGCCAACACCGCGACGACAGCGGACGACGACTGCGCCTGGTGGGCCTTCGTCGACCTCGTCGGCAGCGACATCTGGTCGACGATGCAGACCTTCGCCCGAACGCCGACGTTGGCCGACACGATGCCGATCGACCAGGCCCAGGGTGTCTACCGCTTCGGCCAGTACCTAGTGCTGTTGATGGCAGCGCAGATCCGCGCCGCGCTGCAGGCGGCTCTGCACTCGCACGGCGCGACATGACGGGCGGCGATCTTGGTGCCCAAGTTGCGTGTAGTGCTTCCGTCAGGCCTACGGCTGAACGACGGGTTGTTCGCCGCCACGTCGGGCAATCCGGTATTGCCTTCGTGGTTGGGTGGCAGTTTGTTCAGCCTGTTCTTCACACCCACGGGCGAGAACGACAAGTGTGCGAAGCACGTGCGCAGTTGGGTCGGTGTCGCCGCATTCATCGGCCGGGGCGCCGACAGGGCGAGCTGGGTGGATGTGGGTCGAGCCTACGAGCGCTTTGCCTTGCAGTCAGCTACGACGGGGCATTCGCAACGCTTCGTCAATCAACCCGTCGAAGTAGCGACATTGCGGCCACGGGTCGCTAGCGCTTTGGGGTTGGGCGACCTGCGGCCCGATCTGGTCGTGCGCTTCGGACACGGCCCCAAGTTACCCGCATCGCTGCGCGGGCCGGTGCAGTCGGAGCTGGTGTGACGCGGGTACCGGGCTGGACGACGCGTGGCCGTCGAAGCCCCACGCCGCAGCGGATTGAAAACCGTGTTGGGCGTGGTCGCGGCGGACGTTGGCCAGACCCGGTGGGCCGTGCGCACGCACCGCGTCGGGTGGTCCTTAGGGCTGCTGGTGACCGCGATCGCCGCGGTCGTGGCCTTGCAGGACATGGGCCTGAACGCCAGAATGCTCTCGGCTTTCGGGCCTGACTTCGCGTTGGTCGCGGCGGCTGCGCTGGTGTTGCACTGCTTGCCGGTGGTGCTGCGTGCAGGTGCGCGGGTGCGACGTTTCTTCACCGGCGAACCGGAGGCTCCGCAGACATGAGGTACGGGACGACGTTCGCCCTTCTTGCCGTCGTGACGGCCGTGGCCGTCACTGTACTGGCGGTCCGCACGCGCTTCGAGCGCGATATCGCGTTGGCCGCTGAGCACGCCGCGCAAGACAGCACGATGATGGACACGCGCTGCGGTCCAATCGAGATGCAGCAGGCGGGCGAGGGCATTCCGCTGTTGATGATCCACGGCAGCGGTGGCGGCCACGACCAGGGCATGTCCTGGGCGCGGCCGTTGGTGAAGAAGGGCGTGCGCGTGATCGCGATGTCGCGCTTTGGCTATCTGCGCACGCCGCGGCCCGCTGACGCCTCGCCCGAGGCTCAGGCCGATGCGCATGTCTGCCTGCTCGATGCGCTGGGCGTCGCCAAGGCAGCGGTGATGGGCGTCTCCGCTGGCAGCCCCTCGGCGATGCAGACGGCGGTCCGCCATCCAGATCGAGTCAGCGCGCTGGTGCTCGTGGTGCCCATCGCCTACAAGCCCGGCACGGTGATGGACTCTGCGCCACCGGTGTCGGACGAGAAGGACGAATGGCTGCTGCGCCTGCTCGGCTCGGACTTCCTGTTCTGGGCCGCACTGCAGGTGGCGCGTGACCCGCTCATCCGCCATGTGCTGGCAACACCGCCCGAGCAGGTCGCCGCTGCAAGCGAAGAAGAGCGGGCGCGTGTAAACGACCTGGCCGACCGCATCTTGCCGGTGTCGCGGCGCGCAGCGGGATTGCGCGACGATACGCGGTTGGGTAAGAACCTCGGGCCGTATCCGCTGGAGACCATTCGCGTTCCGACGCTCGTGGTCAGCGCAAGGGACGACGGCTTTGGCACCTACGCCGGTGCTCAGTACACCGCCAGCCGGATCCCGGGTGCGAAGTTCGTCGGCTTCGACGATGGCGGCCACCTCCTTGTGCAGCATGAAGCGCAGGTCCAGTCCGGAATCCTCCAGTTGCTCGACATGGCGGCCAGGCCGTGAAGTCCGTGCCGTTCCTGCGACGTCACCCGCTTGTGGGCTACCTAGCGCTGGCCTACGGCATCACCTGGACCGGGATCCAGTTGTTGCAGGCGAGCCGCGGCTTCGACCTCGGTGCACCCCACCTGGCGACAAGGGCCTCACCATCGCGCTAATGCTGCCAGGCCCCGGCGCCAGCGACCTCGTGCTGACAGCGTGTCTCGAAGGCCGCGCCGTCTTGAATGTGTTGCCGCTGATCGAGTGGGCGGCAACGAACGACCGCAGCTTCGCGCGCAAGGCCGTCAACTTGGCGCTGCGCAACCTCGGCAAGCGCAACGGCGCACTCAACGCCGCTGCGCTGGCTTGCTCGCGCGAGATCCTGGCATCGGCCACCACGCGTGCCGGCGGCCCGTGTCGTGGCGACGCCAGTGCCCGCAGCGCGCGCTGGTCGGCAATGGACGCGATCCGCGAGCTCGGCGCCGACAAGGTGAGCGCGCGGCTGCATGGGCGCGATTCGACGTGAGGTGGGTCGCCGCTCGGCTGCGCGCCGGTGGGCCAGCTTGGAACGGGGCTTGGCGCAGAACACACAGGGGAGCACACACGATGACCTGGATCAACTGGCTCGGCTGGACCGCTCTGCTGATCGCGGTTGGCTGGGCGGCGCTGGCGGTCATGGGATCGTCTCGCTGGCGTCAGGCCACGCGGGCGCTCGAGACGCAGCTCGAGGCCGCACGAACGGCGCCCGCCGCCAAACGCTACGACATGCGAGAACTCGAAGGCCTGCCGCCACCCGTTGAGCGCTATTCCCGCAGCGTGTTGAAGGACAGTCAGCCGATCGTGGCCGCGGCCCGCGTCGACCATGTCGGCACCTTCAACATGGGCGAGACCACGGACCAATGGAAGCCGTTCACCTCGCGTCAACACGTCGTGACGCGCCGCCCCGGCTTCGTCTGGGACCGCACACGCAGGTGGTCACATTCGCGCTTTCTGGGTTGGCACGGCGCCGCGAGCCAGATGGCCCAGACCGTGTTGCGCGAGCAGGGCATTGAACCGGGTATCCAGCCGCAGGACATCGAATGCGGGGTCGACTGCTGTGCAGACGAAGTTGAAGTCGCGCGTATCGGCAGATAGCTGCAGCGCCGCGAATGCACTGTCCAGCCACTGGGCAGCATCCGCGGCGTCGGGGCTGCTCATTGCCAGCCGGGCATGCACCATCGCCAACTGGTACGGTGGCGCCTGGCCCACATCATGGGCCTTGCGCAACCATGACAGCTCGGCGAGTGCTGGGTCGCGCTCGCCGAGCAAGGCATAGGCCTGCGCCAACCCGCACCGGCAGATCGACAAGCCCGGGAAGCGATGCGCCATCTCCAGGTAGGCCTCCCGGCCGTCGCGCCAGCGCCCCGAGTAGAGATAGAGCGCTGCCTGTAGCGCTGCCGCGACCAATCGCTGGGGATCGATCTCGCGCACGAGCGCCAGTTCCGCCGCGGCGCGTTCGTAGTCGCGCTCATACAGCCAGATCAACGCCTGATGCGTGCGTAGTGTCAGGTCGATCGGGTCGAGCCTGCGCGCTTCGTCATAGCTTGCCTGCGCCTCGGCGAAGCGGGCATTCATCATCAGCGACCAGCCGTAGCGCGAGTGTGCGTCTGATCGGCCGGGATCGAAACGCAAAGCCGACAACAGCGAAGCCTCCGCGCGCGGCCAGTCATGGTCGTAGGTATGGGCGATGGTGCCCATCGTCGCATGCGCGCTGCCGTTTTCGGGGTCCAGCGCAAGTGCCGAGCGCACAGCGCACCGCGCAGCTTCCATGGCGGTCCGCGCCGGTCGTGCATTCAGGCCCACCAGGCGCACCAGAGCGTACCCCAGCGCGGCAAACGCCGTGGCATCGTCACCATGGGTCAGGCAGCGCTCCAACAGTCGAACCGCGTTTTCAGTGTTTTCGATCGACGGCGTGCGCAGACACCAAAACGCGCGATGCAGGTCGTCGCGTGCCCGCCCATCGGCTGGTCCGGGCGCGCTTGTCCTCGACCGGCGTCCATGCACAGGCGTCGAGCAGGACAGGTTGGGGCTTCGTGATCGGTTTCCGGACAAGCGCCAGTCCGGCGTACAGGGGTGTGAAATCCTGCCTGTCGCCTGGCACACTCTCTCCCTTGAGGTCCGCAGTGACCTCGAACTCCGACATATTCACCGCACAGTCGATGCATTCGTCGAAGTCGATGACGAGGAAGTTCGAGCCCTCACGGAAGGCATCGACCGGGCACACATCCACGCAGTCCGTGGACTCGCACCGGATGCAGGCCTGGTCAACGAGGAAGGTCATGGCTCGGCCGGTTTGAATCCACCGCAGCAGGCGCCGTCGGCGCAGCAGGAATCCGCCGCCACCGCAGCTGCAACCGTCTTCACCTTGGCGATGCGCACGCGCCAGAGATCCGGACCAGCCTCGAAGGGGCTCCATTCGAAGCCGCCGGGCGCACGATCCTCGAAATGGTGGCGCAGCGGCGTGGGGTCTTCGTCGATCAGCAACTCGACTGCATCGCCGGCCCTCAGGGTGTCGAAACACGAAGCGATCAGGGCCTGGCGGTGGCGTTGTCCGAATTCGCGAAGATCGATAAGGGTGGCGGCGGTCGAAGGCATGTCGGTGGTCGTTTCAAGGATTGAGGGGGAGCCGGGCCGGTCCGGCAACGATGCGTCACGGCGGTGCAAGCCGCGTCAGCCGTCGTTGCCGTCCAGGCGGGGTCGTCACCAGCCACGGTGGTAGATGACGAGGTAGACCGTGAAGGCGGCGCTCCAGGCCAGCGCTGCGGCCAGCAGGGACTGCACGAACCACTGCGGCGCCACGAGTGGCAGCACCACGCGCAGGACGGCTGCCGCCAGCACCAGCGCATACGCCAGCAGCTCCGCCTTGGGCGCCTGCAGCGGTCGCCCGGTGTGGCCACGCGCCGTGCGCGCGACCATGCCGATGATGAGCCCGGCTGTCGTGCCGACGGCGAGCGCGTGCACGCTGGCCGAGGCGCTGATCCAGCCGAACTGCGCCAATGCGAGCAGTGCGAATCCCACCGGCAGCCGGAGGTAGGCGACATGCAGGATCCACAGGATCGGGCGGCCACGCGTTACCCAAGGCCGCCATGATCCCTGTCGGCGCAGATGGCCGCGGCCGCCAAGCCGAAGAAGGTGGCAGTGATCCCGGCTGGCGCCGTGACGACCCACTAACCGTAATCCGCCATCGGTGCGGAGACACAGCAGGGGCGAGGTTGACGACACCGGAACCGGCGCCGCCGCGGCGCCAAGGAGATGCGTGCGACTCGCCGACCACACCGACTACACCCCGCGCGTGCTGATGTACTGCGCGGCGAACCCGGATCGCTAGGTCACGATCGCGGAGCTGGCCGAGCAGCACGGCGTGTCGAAGAACCATCTGATGAAGATCGTCAACGATCTAGCGCGCCAGGGCGTGCTGGAGACCACGCGCGGGCGAGGTGGTGGTCTGCGATTGCTCAGGGCACCGACCGACATTCGCGTCGGCGACGTGGTGCGCAGCTCCGAGACTGACTTCCGCCTCGTCGAGTGCTTCGATCCCCGCACCAACACCTGCTCGCTGACGCCTTCGTGCCGCTCGAAGGGCGCCTTTCACGCCGCGCTGCAGGCCTATTTCAAGGAGCTGGACGCCTTCACCCTGGCTAACATCGCCGGACCCGTGCCGCCCGTAAACGGTACGGACACCGCGCCGCGTCGCGCGAAGAGCATCGTCCCGATCAGCGCACCGCTGACACGCCCGCGCGCGCCTGGCAAGTTCGGCGCGTAGGCTGCCGCCGACGCGCACGACAGTCAACGCCCACGGCCACACGGCGGCCGGGGAATCGCGCGGCTCGCCGCGGCTGCCGTCATGCGCTGCTTCGACGCTTCGGCGAAGCACCACCTCACAGACGAGGTGTCCGACCTGTTTCCCGCGCTGGTCAGGTGGTACCAGACGACGGCCACCGGCCCCGACCGATGTGGGAGCTGCAAACGCGCGTGGCAACGACCAACGGCTTGCCGCCCAGGAAGCCCCTCCCGGTCAGTGCACATACGGCGGTCAGGTCGGGCACGACCGTGTATCGCTCGAAGCACGGAAGACGCGTGTGCGTGCTTCGTTGGCGGTGCGGGCCCACCATGTTGCTGGCCGCGTCCTCGTGGGCCATGCCGAGGGTATTCAGCAGACATTGCCTGCTGCTAGGCGGCAGACACAAACCCGCCCAGGATCCGACGCTTGGCGTTACCCTTCAAAGCTGATGGCGAACAGCCCGCGCTGGCGCGCAAGCCCCGTCAGCGCCCGCCCGTGGGCAAGGCGACCACCGATGCAGCCGCGTCAGCATGACCACATCCGCGCCGGGATGCAAGTGGCCCGCGAAGGGCGGGTCTTGCCGTCCGAGGCGGCCCGCGACGTCGTCATCCGCGAGTCATGGGCGCGCTGCGTTCATCAGCATCGGCTGGATCCGACGCGCATGTGCGAGCCGCTGATCCTGCCCAGTCACCAGTTGCGCGAACACCAGCAGCGCATCGAGGACTTGCTTCACATCGCCCGCCATGGCCTGGAAACGCTCTACCAGCAGGTGGCCGGCATGGGTTACTGCCTGCTGCTGACCGACGCCCGTGGCGTGACCGTGGACTTCATTGGCGACATGGTGCTGGACGCGAGCCTGCGCCGCGCCGGTCTATACCTGGGCGCCGACTGGAGCGAGGAGCGCGCCGGCACCTGCGGGGTGGGCACCGCCATAGCCACCGGCGAGGCGCTGACGGTGCACCTGGACGATCACTTCGATGCCACCCACATCCCGCTGACCTGCACCACTTCTCCGGTGTTCGACCCGCAGGGCCGGCTGACCGCGGTGCTGGACATCTCGGCGCTCAGCTCGCCGCAGAACAAGGACAGCCAGCATCTGGCGCTGCAGCTGGTGAAGATGTACGCCAGCCTGATCGAGAACGCCAACTTCCTTCAGCGCTACCGGCGCGACTGGATCCTGCGGCTGAACGAGTCGCCCGAGTTCGTCGACGTCAACCCGCGCTACCTGCTGGCCTTGGACGCGGCGGGCCGGGTGATCGGGCACAACCGCGCCGCGCAGCGGCTGCTGGAGGCCGAGGCCCGGGCCGTGACGGTGCTGGGCCAGCCGTTCGAGCGGCTGTTCGACGCGCGCCTGGACGAACTGGGCCGCTTCGTGCCGTTCCAGTCGTCGGACCAACGCGCGCTGACCGTGGCCGGAAGCGGCCGGCTGTTGTTCATGCAGGCCACACCCCCGGCGCCTGCGAGCTCGGCCAAGGAGCAGCAGGCGGCCCAGGCCGGCCGCCCCCTGCCAGCACCGCTGGCCGCGCTGTCAGGCGGCGACCCGGCACTGGACCGCCAGATCGAGCGCGCGGCGCGGTTGGTCAACGCCTCGGTCGGCATCCTGCTGACCGGCGAGACCGGCAGCGGCAAGGAAATCTTCGCCAAGGCGCTGCACGAAAGCAGCGGCCGCCGCGCCCGGCGCTTTGTCGCCGTCAACTGCGCCGCGATTCCCGAGTCGCTGATCGAGAGCGAACTCTTCGGCCACCTGCCGGGCGCCTTCACCGGTGCCGGCAACAAGGGCAGGCGCGGCCTGGTCCAGGAAGCCGACGGTGGAACCTTGTTTCTCGACGAGATCGGCGACATGCCGCGCGACATGCAGGCGCGCCTGCTGCGGGTGCTGGCCGAGCGCGAGGTGCTGCCGATCGGCGCCACGCGGCCGGTGCCTGTGAACCTGCGCGTGATCGCGGCCACGAACCGCGACCTGCAGGCGCTGGTGCGCCAGGGCGCCTTCCGCGATGACCTGTACTACCG
>CAYJQA010000029.1:3633-19037 GCA_964372065.1 uncultured Litorilinea sp. | reverse complement strand
ACCTGGGCCAGTGCGGGCGGGTAGAAGCGATTGTAGGCGATCCACATGGCTTCGGGGCCATAGCCGACCAGCGGGCGAATGGGGTTCACGACATCTTTGCTGCCGTCGGGGAAGATCAACGGCGTGTGCGGCTGTGTCATCTCGGCCGCGCCTTCCCAGATCAAGACGCGGACCCGGCCGGTGCCGCCTTCGGAATCCAAGAGCGTAGTGAGCCGCCCGATATAGGGCACGTCGTCCAGCCCCTTGAAGAGCGGCGTCACGTTCATCACCACCAGGAGGAGTGCGCCGCCGACACCCAAGCCGATCCAGACCGAAGTCCACAGCCGGTGGCGTTTGGGGCGCAGCGCCGTAAAGAGCAGCAGCACAAAGAGATAGAGGCCAAAGAGCAGCCCCAGCCAGGGACCGCGGCTTTGGGTCCAGAAGATGGCAAGGAACTGCACCATGAGGATAAAGAGGTATGCGCCCCCGGCCAGCGCGGTCGGCACTTCCAGGCTATCGGCGTGCTCGGGTGGTTTATAGCCCAGCAGATAGGCGAAGCTACTGTAGACGCGCTCCAGCGTGAAGAAAAAGGCCATGATCAGATAGGCAGCCAAGAAGATGGCGTTGCCCGCGTTGCCGGCGACGCGCGTGGTCGTGTCGCCGCCCCAGGGCAGCGGGTCTACCTGTGTGTGCTGCACCACGCCGTAGATGGCGATCGGCAGGCTGGTCACGACGATGGCGTGCTGGAGCCGCCGGATCTGGTCGGGGCGGCGCAGATGGCTGAGGGTGAGCAGGGCAATGATGACGTAGGTGAGGAAGGTATAGGTCCCCTGGAGCCGCTGATAGGACCCCCACCAACTGACAAAGCGGGCCACGCTGAGGCCGGTGCTGAGCAGATAGGCGACGACCAGGAACAGGATCGGGAGCAGCACGGGGATCGCGGCGGCGCGCCGCCACCAGGCTGGGGCCGGGGGCGCGGCCGGATCCGGGGCCGCCGGTTTCGCCTCGCCGGAGAGCCGGGTCGCGCCCAGGGGGCTGCCGCCGTTGAGCACCTTGATCAGCCAGGCCAATAGCATGATCAGTGCAATCGAGCGCAGCAAGCTGATCTTATCCGGTTCAAAGACACGACTGGAAAAGACGTTGAAGAAGAGGGGCGCAATGATCAGCGCGGCCAGCCAGCCGGCTTCGATGGCTCCGTTGAGCCAGGCGTCGAGCTTTGTCTTGGAAGCCATTGGTGTGATTCACCCATCTTGACAGGGAAGTGCGCCGCAATTTGCGGTCGCACGAACTGGTATCGTACCGCAGGCGACCAGCGCGGTCAAGCCGTTTGCGCCACGACAGGTCGGACTAACCGGCGAGATCGACGGCGTGTCCGGTGTGAGCCGATTCGTAGATGGCCAAGACCAGGGCCAGCGATTTGCGCGCTTCGGGGCCGGGCGTGTCCGGGTTGCGCCCCGTCTGCACGGCCTCGGCAAAGTCGCGCACGACTTCGCGATGGCTGTAGCCATAGACCGAGGGCGGGTCAACGCGCTGGCTGGTGAGGAGTTCGGCCTCCTGCTCCAACTGGCCGTCTACCTTCCATAGCTCGATGCGGTTGAGCGCCGTGCCGCCGATCTTGACCGAGCCGTGCTCGCCAAAGACGGCGACCGAGCCTTCCAGGTTTTGCGGCCAGGTCAGCGTCGAGCCTTCCACCGTTGCCAGCGCGCCGGACGCAAAACGGATCACGGCGACGCCCACGTCTTCCGCCTCCATGCGGTGAGCCAGGGTGTCGGTGTAGGCATAGACCGACTGCGCCGGTCCCAGGAACCACTGAAGCGCGTCGATATGGTGGATGCTCTGATTCATGAGCGCGCCGCCGTCCATGCTCCATGTGCCGTGCCAGCCGTCTTCGTAGTAGGACTGGGGGCGGAACCAACGGACACAGGCGTTGCCCAAGTAGAGCCGGCCCAGCTTGCCCGTATCGATCAATGCGCGCGTCTGCTGCATGGGGTGGTTGTAGCGGTTCTGCAACACCACGCCCAAACGCCGGCCGGTGGCCGCGGCGACCGCGATCATGCGGTCGGCGTCGGCCAGGGTGATGGCGATGGGTTTTTCGACCAACACATGCTTGCCCGCGTGCATGGCGTCGATGGCGACCTGGGCATGCAGGCCGCTGGGGACGCAGATGCTCACGGCGTCGACGTCGGGTCGGTCGAGCAGACGGTGATAGTCGGTGTAGGGGGTCGCGCCGTAGTCGTGGGCGAAGTGGTCGGCGCGGGGCGGCTTGATGTCGGCGACGGCTACCAGGGTGGTGGCGGGCAACTGCTGGATGGACTGGGCATGGCGGGGCGCGACGCGGCCACAGCCGATTAGCCCAAAGCGGACGGTCATGCAGGCTTCTTTCCGGATGGGTCTTGCGCCAACGCCTCGTCATAGAGAGCCTGGACGCGGGCCACCATAAGGGATTGGTCGAATTCGGCCCGGGCGCGGGCCAGGGCGGCGGCGGCCATGCGACCACGCAGGTCGGGGTCACGCGTGATGCGGTTGACGGCGGCGGCCAGCGCCGCGGGGTCGTTGGGCGGCGTCACCAGGCCGGTGACTTCGTGCTGGTTGACAAAGGAGGTGCCGGTGCTCAACTCGGTGCTGATGAGGGGAAGGCCCGCGGCCAGCGCCTCGATGAGCACGATGCCGAAGGCTTCGGCCCGGTTGGTGGAAGGCAAGACGAACAGGTCGGCGGCGTGGAGCGCGGCGAACTTGTCGGCGTCGGGGCGCTCGCCCCAGAAGGTGACGCGGTCGGCGACGTCGAGGTCCGCGGCCTGCTGCCGCCAGGCGGCTTCCAGCGGGCCGGAGCCGATCACGAGCAGGTGCGCATCGGTCTGGGGGAGGGCGGCGATCAGCACGTCCAGCCCCTTGTAGTGGCGCAGCTTGCCCACAAAGAGGAGCAGCGGGCGGTCGGGCGCAAAGCGTTGGCGCAGATCGGCGGCGGCTTGGCGGACGGCGGGCGTGGCGGCGAAGTCGTCCAGATTAACGCCGAACGGGATGATGCGGCATTTCTCAGGATAGGCGGCGAGGAAGCGCGACGACCGGGCATAGGCCGGGCTGGCAACGGCAATCAGGCTGGCCCGGCGCAAAAGCGCCCACAAGAACGGCGTGTACAGCGCGCCCAAGACCCGCTGGCGCACGATGTCGCTGTGATAGGTGAGGACTAGGCGGCGGCTGTGGCCCAAGAGCAGATGACCCAATTCGCCGGGCGGGTAAGGCAGATGGGCATGGGCGATGTCGATCCCTTGCTCCAGCCGGTAGAGCAGCGGGTAGAAGGCCAGGCTGACCGGGGCCGACGAGATGTTGAGCAGGCGGCCCGCCTTGGTCACGGGAACGCCGTTGATGACCGTGTGTTCGGTGCGCGGCGTGGTGTTGGTGACGAGCACCGCGGTCTGCACTCCGGCGGCGTGTTGCGCTTCGGCCAAGAGGCGGATGTGGTTTTCGATGCCGCCCACGACCGGGGCATAGTCCTTGTAGATGTGGAGGACACGCATGAGGGGATTATGCCAGAGAAGGGCGCGTTTACCTATTTCTCGCGTTGAGACGTGAGAAGTCTCGCGCCAGGAGAGCAGAAAGAAGAAGCTCACGCAAAGTCGCAAAGGACGCAAAGAAGAAGGGAAGCAGGGGCAGGGGGAGGACGGTTGCCACCCTGAGCGTAGCGAAGGGTCCCGGTGTTTTCGGCGCACGCAAGAGGGGATGCTTCGCTACGCTCAGCATGACAAATCTACCCTGCTCAGTTCCTTCTTCTTGGCGCTCTTTGCGGCTTTGCGTGAGATATTCTGCTGTTTCCGGCGGCTTATGCGGCCACGACCGCGCGGTAGACGGCGAGCGTTTGGCGGGCGGTGGCGGACCAGGTGAGGGTCGCGGCGCGTGCTAGGCTGCGTCCGCGCAGGTCGGCTAGACGGGCTGGGCTGTCCAGGGCGGTACGTAGCGCGGCGGCGATGGCGGCCACGTCGGTGGGGTCAAAGTACAGCGCGGCGTCGCCCGCGACTTCGGGCAGGCTGCTGGTCTCGGCGCAGGCGACGGCCGCGCCGCAGGCCATCGCCTCGGCCACGGGCAGCCCGTACCCTTCGTAGAGGCTGGGAAAGACAAAAAGTGTGCAGCCGCCGAGCAGCGGGAGCAGATCGGCGTCGGTCAGGGGGCCGAGAAAGCGCACGCGGTCGCCCAGCGCGGCGGCGCGCTCGCGGGCGGCGGGATAGCGGGCATCCCAGGCCCCGGCGATGACCAGTGGTGGGGCGGTCGCGCCCAGTTGCGCGTAGGCGTCCACGAGGCGGAGCAGATTCTTGTGCGGCTTGTTGATGCCGAAATAGAAGAAGTAGTCCGGCGGCAGGTCAAAGCGGGCGCGGACGGCGGCGACGGCGCTCGGCGGCTGGGGCCGGAAGTGGGGCGCAGGCGCAAGCGGGATGGCCGTAACGCGGTCGGGCGCGATGCGAAAGTGGGCGAGCAGGTCGCGGCGCGTCGCCGCGGAGATGGCGATCACGTGATCCGCGGCGGCCAGGGCCAGACGATGGGTGAGGCGGTACAGGAGCGCGGCGCGGCGTGAAACCGTCTGTGGATAGAGCAGCGCGATCAGGTCGTAGACGGTCACAACGGTGGGCGCGCCGGGACGATAGGGCATGAGGTAATAGGCGCTGTGATAGAGTAGGCGCGGCGTGGCGCGGCGGGCCTGGGCGAGCAGCCGCGGGATGCGCCATTGCTGCGCCAGGCCAAAGGGTGAGCCGGGCACGACCACACTATCGACGCCCGGCGGGGGCCAGCCGGTCTGCGCGGCGGCGGGCGGTGTGAGCAGCGTCAGCCGTTCATCGGCGGCCAGGTGTTCGGGCAGCGCGGCGGCCAGGTTGCGCACATAGCGGCCGATGCCGGGGAAGTGGGGTGTGGCGGTGCGGGCGTCGAGGATATAGCGGTTCACAGATGGTTTCTCCCGCGCCGGAGCAGGCCGTAGACGGCGAGCAGCCCCGCGGTCAATGCGGCCGGGAGCGCGCCCGAATGCTTGCGCGTGTAGACGATCAGGCTGTGGTCGTAGTGCGGGCTGCCACCCGCGGTCTGCGTCTGGCTGGCCCCGCCGAGATGGGTGACGGTCACGGTGGGGTCATAGACCACGCGCCAGCCCACGGCGCGGAAACGGCGGCACCAGTCCACATCTTCGAAGTAGAGAAAGAATCGCTCGTCCAGCAGGCCCGCTTGGGCGATGGCCGCGGCGCGCACGGCCAGACACGCGCCCGATACCCAGTCCACCGCGATGGGCCGGTCGATGTCCCAACGTTCCGACTCCGCCCGGCCGCGCAGCCGGGCCAAGTTGCGCCGGAGCAGCACACCCAAGGTTGGGTCACGGCCAAAGGCGTGGGCTTGGGCCGCGCCGGTCGCGGTCCGCAGCCCGGCGGAGAGCGCACCCACGTCGGGTTGGCGGGCAAGACGGTCCACCAGGCTGGTCAACACGGCAGGCGTTACGATGACGTCGCTGTTGAGCAGGATGACCATCTCGCCGCGCGCCGCGGCCAGGCCCAGATTGTTGCCCGCGGCATAGCCGCGATTCGTGGGCGCGATGATAACCTGGACGGCCGGGAAGGCGCGGCGCACCGCCGCGGCCGTGCCGTCGGTGGAGGCGTTGTCCACGACGATGATCTGCCAGCCCGCGGCGCTGAGCGCGGGGGTGAAGCGCGCCAGGCAGTCCAGCGTGAGGTCGCGCGTGTTATAGCTGAGAATGATGGTCGAGGCCGGGCAGGCGGGCGGTGGAGTGGGCGTGGTCATAGGCTGCGATAGACGGCGGCGGTCTGCTGCGCCAAGACGCGTTGGCTGTAGTGCTGTTCCACTCGGCGCAGACCAGCGGCGGTTAACTGCGGCGGCAAGCTCGGCTCGTCGAGCAGGCGGGCCAGACAGGCGCGCAGGGCGGTCGCGTCGTCCGCGGGGAAGGTCAGCCCGGCGTCGCCGATGACCTCCGGGATCGCGCCCGACTGCGCGCCGATCACCGGGACGCCCACGGCCATGGCCTCCAGCAAGACACGGCCAAGCTGCTCCTGCCAGACAGGGGTGGCGCGGCTGGGCAAGATCAGCGCATGCAGCCCGCCGAGCGCGGCCGGGATGGCCTGGGGCGGCAGCCCGGCAACGAACTCGACACGATCGGCGCGGCCCGCGGCCGCGGCTTGGGCCGCGAGTTGGCTGGCCAGGGGGCCGCCGCCGATGATACGGAGGCGTGGGTCCGCGGCGGGATGGGTCTGGGCCAGCCCCGCGATGGCGCTGATCAGTAGGTCGATCCCCTTCTCCGGGACCAAGCGGCCCACAAAGCCCACCAGAAAGGGGACCGGCGGGGGCGGCGCTGGCCGCGGGGTGAAGACAGTCGTGTCCACGCCCAGGGCGGGGATCAGCCATGTCGGTTTGGCATAGCCGCGCCGGCGTAGCAACGCGACCGCGGCCTGGTTGGCGCAGAAGACGCCGCTGCTGGCGGCCAGTGTCGTCTTGAGCACCGCGGCAACGGCGGGCGCGAGTGGCCGGTCCACGTTCTGCCAGGTGTGCAAGAGTAGCTTGGCGCGGGGCGTCCAGACGGCCCGCGCGATGGCGATCTGGAGCGCGGCCAGGCTGTCCGGCTCTTCTTCGGCGTGGATGATGTCCGGGCGGAAGCGGCGCATGTCACCAAACAAGGTGCGATAGATGCTGCGGTGGGGGTCCGTGGGCCGCCCGAGCATGGGCAAGCTGCGCACCGCCAGCGACTCGCTCCGGCCAAAGAGATGCGGCGCGGCCACAAATTCGTCGGCCCAGTTGGACGGGCAGATCGCTTCGACGTGGATATCCGGGAGACTGTCCAACTCGACCAGCTTACGCAGCATGGTCGCATCGCGATAGCGGGCGATGAAGGCGACACGGATCATGGCGGGTTGACGGCGAGCGCCTCTAGGGTTGCATAGGGGTCGTCGGTGCGCCGGGCCAGCCGCGCCCAACCCAGCGCGGCGACCCGGATGGCGCGCCATGTGAGGAGCGCGGGCAGCCAGGGCCGCGCCGTACCGGTCGCCAGCGCGGATTGCAGCGGGGTGGTGGCGCGTTCCAGCCAAGCCGGGAGCGGTGGCCGCGGCGCGACACGTGTCACCTGGATCGCGACGAAACCGGCGCGGGCGAGCAACTCCACAAGCGTAGCCGCGGTCAAAAACGTCACATGGGACGGCGGGCGATAGCCTTCCCACTGGGAGGGGCGGCGACGGGCTTCCCAGTGGCCGGTGTTGGGGGTGGAGAGCGCCAGGACGCCGCCCGGAACGAGGTGCTCGCGCAGGCCGCGCAGCGTTGTTAACGGGTCCGGCAGATGCTCTACGACTTCCCAGAGCGTGACGGCGTCGAAACGGGTATCGCCCACCTCGGCCAGCGTGGTGAAGATGGGTGTGTCCAATCGCGTGGCTGCCGAAGCCGCCATTGCGGCGGACAGTTCTACCCCGGCGATGGACCAACCCTGGCCGCGTGCCAGGGCAAGGAAATAGCCGGAGGCGCAGCCGAAGTCAAGCAGGCGGCGGCCCGGCGGCGGCGGCTGCGCCAAGCGGCGCAAGCGGCGGCTAAAGAAGCCGGTCAGCGCGCGCTCGGTGGCGTGATAGTCGCTGTAACCCTGGGCGGCATCGCCGCAGAAGTAGGCGGCCTGCTGGTAGTGGGCGCGTAGCTGTTCCGCGGTCGGCATGGGGGCGAGATACTCCAGTCCACACCGGTTGCAGGCGACAATGGTATAGGCATCTACGGACAGGCGCGGGGCGGCGTCCTGGGCGCCGCAGAGGGGACAGCCGGCCGGCCCTTGCGCCTGCGCGGTGAAACTGTCAGACATGACGCGGCCCTTCGCTGTTGGCGATGGTCGCGGCCGGATCGCCGGCGGCGAGCAGGTCGCGGTCGGCGGGCGTCCATACCCCGTCGGCGGCGGCGATGCGGGTGAGTTCGCCCGTGCTGAAGGAATCCACGACCAGGACTTCGTCGGCCCAAGCCAGCGCCGCCAGACAGTCGGGCAGGTTGGCCTCTTCGTTCTTGGTGATGATGATGGCGCTAATGGCGAGCGACATTAGGTGTAGCGCCAGAGCGCACAGCGCCCATAAGTGGAGCAGTTAAGTTGCATCATTGTGGTTGCGGTTGTGTGGTGAGTATCTCCCGAAACAACGCAACGTAACGCTCTGCCTGTAGCTCTTGGGTAAACTCTTGTTCGACCTTCTGCCGCGCGCGATCCGCAAGCTGTGAACGGCGCGCATCGTCCTGCAAGACCCAAGCCATCCCGTGGGCCAAGTCGTCGACTTCAAACGGTTTCGCTAAATAACCGTTGCGTTGATGTTCGATCATGTCGGGTATTCCCCCAATGTCGAACGCCACACTTGGGGTTCCACAGGCGAGAGCTTCCATCACTGTGTTCGGCAGATTCTCTACCAATGAAGGCAGCACGAAAAGATCCGCCGCCGCATAGATGGTGGCTAACCGATCTTCGTCAAAGACATAACCCGTATGGTGGATGGGAATGGGCGGCATGGCTTCGTCACGGGAAGCATCGCCGCCCACGACCATCAACTGGAGATTCGCCAACTGATAATCCTGGGCCAGATGATGTAGGGCTGGCTGTAGCAGATGGTACCCCTTGCCGCGATCATGGGTGCTGTTCATCGCCGCGAACAGAATGAGCTTTGTCTCTTGGGCCAGGCCTAGCTGCGCCCGTGCCTGCTGCTTCGGAATGGGGCGATAGACTTGCGTGTTGACTCCGTTGGGGATGATCTCCACGCGTTGTGCGTGGAAAAGTGCGCTCTGTCGCGCTCGGTTGGCGAGCCACCGGCTGGGCGAAACTACCGCGAACTTGTGCGACTGCCAGTAGTGATGCTTGGCGCGCCAGATGAGGCGACTAAGGTCATTCTGCCGGCTAGAGGCCAGTTGGGGACAGGCCCCACAACCTGTCATGTACTTCGGGCATTCCGCGCTGTGATGACACCCGCCGGTGAACGGCCACATATCGTGCAATGTCCAGACAATCGGTTTGCGGATCTGGCCGATCACTCGAATTGGCACAAAGCCATTGCCAATCCAATGCAGATTGATCAGCGAATACTCATCACGATTGAATACGCCCGCGCCGAGCGTGGGCAGCAGATTAGTGCTCCACGGCGTGAGCGGGGCCTTCAGGTGAAAGAAGCGTCTTGGGAACCGGTCCAGTTTGACCAGCGTATTGCGACGACGTGCAGACTGGTACAACCAGGCCTGCCGCACGGACGGATCATCACTCGACTTGAGTCCGGCAAAGATAGATGACTCGATGCCTTGTCGTTGCATCTCTTTATGGAGGCGGTAGGCTGCCCGTGCTGCGCCGCCGAGGGTGTCCCAAAAACTGACCAAAAGAGGCCGGACGGCGATCATCTAGTGGCCTGAGGCCTTCCGGTTTGTGCGGCTGGCCGCTGACGCCAGGAGGCGGGCCACAATGCTGGTAAGATAGCCAGCGGGATTCTGCATCAACAGGCGGAGCCGCGAGCGCCAAATGTGTAGAGACAGATACCGTCCCCACGGAGCCAACACGCTGAGCATCCAACGTCCCAGCCGGTATGTCGGCGACGCCAGTAGTTCTTCGATATCAGCGGTTGGGCGCAGAGCAATGCCCAGCCGGCCCGCCTCAAAATCGGCCCGCAGCGCCTCGATCTGCGGCGGATGCGCGCCGGAAAAGCGTTCCAGCCAGCCAGGATACTCATAGACGTTGTGAACGCGATAGGGATACTTCAGCCCAAAGAACACCTCTTGCACCCATTCCTGTACTTTTGTGCGCTGTGCCCAGGGCGCATTTCTATAATACTCGCATTTTTCCACAACCTGTTTGGGCAGCAGCAGCGAGTAGTGATAGAGAAAGACGCCACGCGCCTGCATCGCATCGGCGTCGAGCCAGTGGATTTGCCGCGTGTCCCCGCCGTCGGCGGTGAGCACAGTGGGTGGACGGTGGGCGGCATAGACATAGCCCGGCTGCCAGCGGAAGAGCCGGTGGAACACCTCGCCCTCCCAGCGCAAATACCAACTGTCGACATAATAGTCAAATCCACCCCAAAACTGGATCTGCTTGAAGGAGACGGCTGTGATGGAAGGATCGTGCTGCAACATATCAAGGACGGCCTGCATGTCTTCGGGCTTGTAGAACTCGTCAATATCAACCTGCCAAAGATAATCGCCCGTGGCGCGGCTGGCATAGGCTTGGCTCTGCTCATCCTTTTCATGCGGCCAGAAGCCGTTGGGATGCCCTGCATCTTCGGCTGTGACAATGATGATTTTGTCTTCCAGGTCCTCGGATTGCTTGAAGCTGCGCAGCGTCTCCAGCGTACCGTCCGTCGAATGTCCATCGGCGGCCGCGATCGTTGCTGCTCCGGGCGCCGCACCTTCCACGACGATGATCTGATGGGCAAACGGATAGAGCGCACGCAGGTTGTAGCGCACAAACGGTTCGCCGTTGAGTACAATCACGCCGAAAGTGATGCGTGGGATTTGGCTCATTATGGTTTTGTCGCAATCGCCATGATTTGCCTTCGTCGTAGACGAACTGAGGTGATAAAACAAAGCATATCAAACAACTTCGTCGGCAGAATGCGATCAAGTACCTGCCAATACCTGGGAGGCCAGGCATGCGTGTAAATCCAGACTCGGTCCAATTTGTAGCCGGCCTCGCCTAAGAGGTTCCCCAGCAAGAGCGGGGTCCACGTGTAGAGGTGATGATTTATGTCATTGGGATCGAAGGACTGCTCTGTTCGCCAGTCGTTTATGGGTAGACAGAGAACTATCTTTCCACGCTGCGCCAACTTCTGACGTAACTCACAAAGTGTCTCAAATGGTGAGAGAACATGCTCGAGAACATGGTTTGAGATCACCAGGTTGACACTGTTGTCGTCGACGGGAGCCAACGTCTCGTATATCTCAAGACCGAGTTTGCCTGCCTCATCGCGCGCGCTGGGATTTACCTCTACACCAATCCGTCTTCGGCACGCAAGATGGTAGAGCAGGGCGCCGCTACCACAACCAAAATCCAAAACAACGTCGTCGGGCTTGATATAGGCCGCGAACTTGCGCGCGTTGATTGCCCCCCGCCGTAACCCGCCTGAATTCTGGTAGGCAAAATAGGCGGTACCGGAACTGCCCAAATACCTAGTTGATGGCATAGGATGGTCTCGCCCAGTTGGGTGAAAGGTTTGCTGTCGGTGGATATCCCTTGGCATTCATCTGCTTTCGGTACCCATAGTCGGTTCGCCGGAAAATATCGCGTCGCGGATTAGGTGCTGCGGACATCATGTTTCGTTGCGCTTCCGCAATAGATTCTCGATAGGTCGCAGCACCAAATAGGCGCAATAGGCCTTGAGTTGCTTGCCCGCATCCGTCGTGAGGCCGACTCTCCGCAATGCCCCGCCCACTCTGCGGACACGGAGAAGTCTGTTCAGCGTTCGCTCCTGCCAACTCGCGGGCCGGCTTAACACATTGTGATTGATCCATTCTACATAGTCCGGTCTGACGACCTCTCGAAGCATGTTCGCATCTAGGGGTCGCACGGGAATCCTGTGCAACGCCTGAAGATTCAGGGTGTTTTGATGCGCTGCGCTCAGGTTCATGGAATCGAAGTCTAGGCCATGTCGCCGAAAGAACTCCTTTTGCCACGCGCGCATCCGTCGGCGCTCGGGGGGAAGGTTGAGCATGGCCATGGCAACTTCTATGTCAACAAAAGGTGACCACCATTGAAAGCCAAAAACACGTGGGACAACCTCCAAATAGGATAACAGAATGAGTTTGAAACGCATCGCTTCGACGACGCGGAACCGAGGATCTTGGAGCGGGTGTTTGTGCGATTCCCAATAACCCGATCGAAGTGATCGCTCAACGGGGAGCATGCTTTGCGCTGAGTCTGCGTGCATACCATGCGTATAGCCGAGCCGGTTCACATCTGCACCGCTTGTCAGCGCGGGGATGTCCACACTCCCTGCCCAAGCGTCGCCGATGATCCCGCTCAGGAAAGGGTTACCGCCACTGACCCTTGTTCGGAGCTGATGATAGAACTCGATGTGATACATGCCGTGGGCATGCGTGGAGACCCCATAGAGCTGGTCCCAGTCATCAAAGTAACGATGATAATCGCCCAGTTCAATCTGCTCCCAACGCGTGCCCAGGATTTCCGACAGCCGTCTGGCGTACACGACTTCATAAGACTGATTCTGATTGTCCGCGACACCGTAGGTGAACGAGCGAATACGCGACTTGTCTTCAATAAGGGAGTTAAGCAGACGCGAGTCATATCCACCGCTGGTGGGTATGATAATCGCGCCCTCCACCGACTTTTCCCAGCGCCGAATCGAATCTTCCAGCAGTTGCCACACATCGTCTTCGCGGGAAGTCTGACCGATCCATTTGACCGCTGGATCGTCGAGGTGCTCTACTTCCATATGCCCATTGCTGTGGATCGTGAGCCGTGACGAGTGGCGTAAATACTTGACATGCTTGACTGGTGTTTGCCCAAAGACGGAGTAGCCGAAGTCCAGGTAATTGTTGAATCCCTCCGGATCGAACTCCACGTTGGCAAAGTCGATCACGTCGTTGACATTGTGGCTGGCTCTGCCGGTGCGTTCGTTGTAGAAGACAGGCTGTGAAGCCAGCCAGTCGGTCTCGAAGACCTCGGTTATGCCCATACGCCTCCAACCTACCAGGGGAGCATTCTGTCAGCCAGCCGACGCGACTCTTCAGTGCGCACGTCTTCGATTTCGCCGCCCAATACACCCAGCGCCGTTACCAACATCTGGCGATGGCTTTCACAGGCAAACAAATGGTACCAGAGCATGAAATCGTGTTGACTAGGACCAAGAGATGGCCTCATCCTATTGAGTAGGGCATTCTTGAGCGTAGAAATCCCCTTACGCGCCTGAATGTATAGGCCATTCCCGCGCGGGCCAGAAAAACGCAAGTACGGCGCTCCGTACTGGTAGTAGGCCCGCAACGCCACTTCCTGCCATAACCCCGCCAATAGACCCGGATCAGTTAAGGGGCGGTTACAAGTATCTAGGTGGATCCAGTGACTCGCTTCCTCCGCTTTCGTGCTTTCCTCGATCCGAATCGAGTTCGAGCCAGCTTCGCGCCGAATCTCAAAAGTCAACAGCCGCCAACGAACGGGTGCCGAACTGAAGTCTATCTCAGCGCCCAGCGACCACATTCCATTGGGCTTGTTGCGCCACTTGTCTGGGTTTACCGCGAAGTTGCCCATGCCGTAGAAAACGACTCCATGGCGATAGGTTTCATATCCCTGGGGCACGTGTGCATGGTGACCATGTACGACGGTGGCGCCGGCATCGATGAATGAATGGTAGAGTTCCTGAATATACGGCGAAGGCCACGGAGAGTCTTCAATCGCGGCATGGGATGACACAATGACAACATCCACAACTTGTCGCAAGCGATCAATCGCATGATAGATCCACGGCCCGAATTCCGCGGTGCCTGCTTGTGCCCATCTTGCTACGCCAAACTGCGCTTCACAGCAGGCAAGAATGCCGAGTCGCACGCCATTCTCTTCCAAAATGAGCGGACGTCTTGCCTCGGTTATGCCCTTACCGGCGCCGCAAGCCCGAAATCGTCGCTGGTTGAGCGACTCCAGAGTTGCGTCCAGGCCGGAAGATCCATAATCCATTATGTGGTTGTTCGCCAACGAAAAGACAAAACTACCATCTTGTACCGGGCAGTGGGTCGAGAAAATGCTCGGCCCGGCTTTGGGTGCCGACCTCACCGAATGGTCGACAGGCAGGATCGGACCTTCACAATTGGCGAGGACTGTGGGCTGGGGCACTGTCATATTGACCTTTAGCGTGCCAGGAGCCCAATCTCCAACAAGAATCATGCTAGACATGCCTCAGGCAATGAGTAAGCTGCGTTGTTCTCTCGTGAGGGACGAAAAAGAAGTTGTAGCCGGGATTATCGTATGCGTTTTGAGGCGTCAAGGGCTGTAGGCTAGAACCGTCCGGCGTTAACACGAAGCCAATATATCTGTGATTCTCTAGGTACTTGCAGACTGTCTCAAAGTGCCCATCATACACATAGGGAAAAATCTCTATTAGGAACAGGGGGCGAAGTTCTTGTAGACAGATACGACTTCCCCCCTTCAGTACTTCTAGTTCGTGGCCCTCTACATCGACTTTCACAAAATCGAGGCGATGTAGGGCCCCGCGCTCGATGAACCCATCGAGTGTAGTCATCTGGACAGTCTCTGCGATGGATTCTGATGCCTTAGGACGTCTCTCAGGACCAGCAAAGCTGTTAAGGTGCGGATCCAACGACGCTTCAGCGGGAGACACATGGCCATTAACAATCGGAATGAATAACGTGGTCTCACCCGATGAACTCGAGAATCCCATCTTATGTGGATGTGTGTTCTCAAGGTTGTAGCAAACCCCCTGCAATACGCTGAATGGTTTGCGCTGCGGCTCGAAACAGTGAATCAGACCCTCAGCGACAATTGTCGAGAGAAAAAAGGAGAACTCCCCGACATTCGCGCCCACGTCGAATACTGTGTCACCATTACGAACTATCTGTCTCAAGAATTCCATCTCAGGTATACTGCAAGTGAATCCCTTCCTCCATTTTCTATACAGCCGAACCCCCTCGACAAACGATCTCTGGTTCACAAGAAGACCATAATCGTCAAGCCGTCTATTAACCGCTGAGAACAGATATCTGAGTAGCGTTCCCACTTTCAAAGGCGCCCCCAACGATGTTTCCAGCAATCAGTTCCATAGTCTACTCATGGCGCCCAAGGTCTAGACGCCGTCGCCCGCCGCAACGGGTGATGTAGGAATCAACCGAGCCTGATCAAGCATTTAGGTGTATGCAAATGCGTCCCAGGTTCCCGTTATCGGGTCTCCGGCGATGCCGGCCCAGGTGAGTGAATGCGGCGATTTATGATGAAGACGCCGCCCCCGCGAAGGAGTCCCTGCGTAAGGCGACCTTCATGAGCCTCTGCCCAGCGTCTTATACTTGTCAAACAGGAAACCGGCCAGCCGCTTGAGCGGCGTGTCACGCAGGCGGTCCATTACCTCGCGGTGTTCGCGTGATGTGATCGCCTCGTTCGTCATGGATTGCCCGCCTTCGGCATAGATGGTGAGCACGCGCGGGAAGCCGGTGATGTGATAGCCGGACTGGCACAGGCGCGCCCAGAGATCGTAATCCATGCCGGTGCGATACTCGAGCCGAAAACCGCCCATCGCTGCTTGCACACTGCGCTTGAGGACCAGCGATTGATGGTTGATGCGCAGTTGTAAGCTCAGGCTCCAGCACGTCAGCGGGTAGCGACGTTTCAGCACGCGGATGCGGCCATCAACGGTGCGCGCCACATAGTCGCCGGCGATCCAGTCGGGCATGCCGCGGGCCACGGCGAAGCGCTCCAGGTCGCGCACGACCGCGGGGTCGTGCAGGCG
>CAYJQA010000029.1:0-3623 GCA_964372065.1 uncultured Litorilinea sp. | reverse complement strand
CGCGCGCAGCGACCCGCCCGGGGCCGGGCGCGGGGCGGGGGGTATGGTCCCACCGGCTAGGGGCCGCCAACAGCGGCGCGCCCGGGGTCAGCGGGCGGCGAGTTCCTCCACCGTCGCCGCGTAGGCATCGGCCTGGCGGGTCCAGTCGAACCGCTCGCGCATCCGCGCGGTGCCCGACTAGAGCGCGGCTCGGACCGCGGGGTCGTGCAGGCGGTCGTCGGCGTTCAGATAGAGCAGATAGTCGCCACGAGCGAGACGCATGCCTTTGTTGAACGCATCGGCGATGCCGCGATCCGGCTCGGAGATCCAGCGCACGTGCGGGAAGCGCTTGACGATGTCGATGGTGTCGTCGGTGGAGGCCCCATCGACCACCACATGCTCGAGCAATTCGTCGCGCCGGTCTTGCTCGCTCACGCTCTGGAGCGTGCCTGCGATGGTGGCGGCGGCATTGCGGCAGATGGTGATGACCGTGAGAAACGGCTGCCGGTCGGCGGCGGGCGGCCCGGGTGTGGCAGACGTCATGGCACGCTACCTGCTTGTAAGCGCCAAAGCGCGGCGTAGGCGCCATTGCGCGCCACCAACTCGACGTGAGTCCCTTGCTCGACGATGCGGCCGCGGTCCAAGACGACGATCTGGTCAGCGTCGACGACGGTGGAGAGACGATGGGCGATGATGACGATGGTACGGTCTTGGCGCAGGTGTTCCAGGGAGGCTTGGATGAGCCGTTCGGACCGGCTGTCCAGCGCACTGGTGGCCTCGTCAAAGACGAGCAGGTCCGGGTCATGGATGACGGCCCGGGCGATGGCGATGCGTTGGCGCTGACCCCCTGATAGCCGCTCCCCCACTTCGGTGTCGTAGCCTTGGGGCAAGCGTACTATAAACTCGTGGGCGTTGGCAACCTGGGCGGCCGCGGCGACCGCGTCGTCGCCGGCGTCGGGCGCGCCAAAGCGGATGTTGTCGGCGATGCTGCTGCTAAAGATGACGGTGTCCTGGTCCACCACGCCCAACCGCCGCCGCCAGGCTGCCAGGTCTAGCGCCTGGAGGTCGTTTCCGTCTACGTGGATGTGGCCCGCGGTCGGCTCATAGAAGCCGATGAGCAGGTTGATCAGACTGGACTTACCGGAGCCGCTGGCCCCCACCAACGCGACCATGCGGCCCACGGGAATGGTGAAGGAAACGTCGTCGACGGCGTTTTCTTCGGCGTTGGGATAGCGCAGGCTGACCTGGTCGAACCGGATGGCGGTGGTGAGCCGGTCGATGGGCAGACCGGGGCGCAATTCGGGGGTGAAGTCTTGGTCGTCCAGTAACTCGGCGATACGTACCAGGAAAGGCCAGTCGAGGGCGATCTGGCCGGTGGCATAGTTGATTGCGTTGATGCGCGGCAACATGCGATAGAGGATAAAGACAAAGGTGATCAGCCCGCCGACGGAGATGAGGATGCCGCGCTCGGCCACGGTCGAGCCGACGACGAGAAAGGCCAACACGCCGAGAATCGTCATGCTTTGGGTCAGCGGCAGGATGAGCGCGCTGCGGATCATGCCCTGGCGGCGGCTGCGCACGCTGGCGTCGATCAGCCCGTCGACTTCGCGAATGACGGCTCCGGCGCGGGCAAAGGTGTGGACCACGCGCACGGCCTGGAGATATTCGAGGACGCGCTCGTTGACCCGGATGCTGGTCGCCAGGAACTGGCCGACGACACGGCGGATGCCGGTGCGGATGCCGCGCAGGGCGTAGGCCAGTACGAGCAGCCCGGCGATCGCAGCCAGTGTGAACGACCAGGAGATCCAAAAGAGCACGCCAATATAGGCGAACAGGACGATGAAGTCGTTAACCAGTTGGTTGATGGTGGCGACCAACGACCCGATATTGTTGATCTGAGCGTTGTAGCTGGCGAGATTGCCCAGCCGGGCGTCGGCGATCTCCCGGTAGCGCATGGACATCAGGCGGGTAAAGACGCCGCGCTGGAAGTAGGCTTCCAGCCAGACGCGCAGATAGGTGGACGCGGCCCGACCCAAGAAGTCCAGCCCGCTGCGCGCCAATTGCAGCACGACGACTAACCCCACGATACCCCATAGGGTCACGGTCTGGCCGAAGCGCGCCGTGAGCCAGACGACGGTCGCGTTCTTGGCGGTGAGGCTCGGCAGGGCGGCCCCGCCAAAGGTGGCGGTGATCAGGTCGAGGGCCATGGTAAAGACGGCCATGGTCGCCGCCTCGACCAGACCGGACCCCACGTTGGCCGCCAGTGTGACGACGACCAAGATCCGATAGCGCCAGAGGATGCCGCGCACCACCTGCGCGTTGCGGCTGTCGCCGCCGCTGAGCAAGCGCACGCTGCGCCGCAACCACGGCGGCAGGACCGCGGTGGGCTGCTGGGCGGCGGCGGTGATCCAGTGCTGGAGACGGGCGCGTAGCTGTTGCATGCCGTGCGGGCTACCCGGTTGAGCTTTGGGTCTGGCTCCATTGACGGAGCGCGGTGAAGGCGGCGGCGGGGGGCAGGGGTTTGTCCTGGCGGCGGCCCGTATTATAGGTGACGATCAGTTCGCGGCGGGCGCGGGTGATGCCCACATAGAGCAGGCGCAGCCGCTCGGCGGCTAGTTCCAGGCGGGCCTGGGCGGACGCCGCGCCGCGCACATAGTCGTCGAGTGTGCCCATGTGCAGTTGGCGCAGTTGGGCCAGGGCTTCGGCGACCAAGTTGAGGTTGTCGCGCACATACCAACGTTCGCTGCGATAGGTGTCGTCGTCGCCGCCGCCGGGAAAACTGTAGGTGTTGATGGCCGTGAGATAGACGCGATCCCACTCCAGTCCCTTGGCAGTATGCATGGTGGCGACGGTGACTTTGCCGCGTTCGGGTTCGTAGCCGCCGGCGTCGGCCAGTCCGGCAATCTTGCGCCGGTTTTCGGCGATCTGCTCCAGTTCCCCGGCGAGATCGACCAGCGCGGGGCGGGTGTTATCGCTGTTGGGCTGGGAGAGCGTCACGGCCAGCATGTGTGTCAGCGCGAGGTCGGACGGGTCGCGGAAGAGGTCGTTGCCAACGGCCAGGACCAGCTCATAGACGGGCAGGATGGCGGCGCGCGTCCAGCGTTGGAGGTCGGCGCGAAAGGCGACGGCAAGGCCGCGCAGCCATTCCACGTCGTCCAGCCAATGCTGCCCGTCCAGCCAGTCTTGTGGCGCGGGAAAGATGTACGTCTCCGGCTGATCCAGCCGCTGCAGGGCCTTGGCGAAGAGGTCAACCGGCTCCGGCAGCCGTTGTTTGCGCGTCGCCGGGGGCGCGTCAGTGGGGGCGGCGGTGGGGTCGATGTACTGGGCGGCCAGTGGCGCGCCGCGCCGCGGCCACCAGACCTCGCGCCAGACCTGCTCCAGCAGCTTGGGCACGTGGGGTCGGGCGATGTAGGCCAGCACGGTCGCGAGCGCCTGGGCGGCGGCGCGAATGGTCTGGTTGGTCCGCAGCAGCCGGTCGTCAAAGGGGACGCCCAGATTCTCCAGCGCCTCGGTGATCTGGAAGCCGCGATAGTTGTCGGGCGCGAGGACGGCAACGGTGGCGTCGCCGTGGTCGGGCAGCCACTTACGCAGGCTGGCGAGCACGACTTCCAGTTCGCGGTCGGGGGTGAGCGCGGCGGGATGAA
>CAYJQA010000028.1:18476-19068 GCA_964372065.1 uncultured Litorilinea sp. | reverse complement strand
ATCTTGACCTTCGCCGGGATCACCGTGTGGCTTGGCCGCGACCGGCCGGGCCTGATCCTGGTGGCTTTCTTCGTCAGTCTTGGCATCGCGTCCTGCGGCGACGGCCTGGTCGGCGTCCCCTGGGCGGACCTGACCGCCACGAGCCTGAGCAACCGCTGGCGCGCCCGCATGTTGGGTCTCACGACCGCCAGCACCGGCGTGATTATGCTGCTGCTGGCGCCGCTGATCGGGGTCGTCCTGGGTGAGCGCGGACCGGGGTTCCCCAACAACTATGCCATCATGTTCGGCGCGGCGGGCACGCTGTTCGCCCTCTCGATTCTGCCGGGCATATTCCTTCACGAACTCCCCGGCGGCAAAGCCGTCGAGAAGATCCCCTCGTTTGCCGAGTATCTACCCGACCTGGGCCGGGTCCTGCGCGACGATGGGCCGTTTCGGGCCTTCGTCATCACCCGCATCTTCACCACCCTGTTTGCCATGTCGGCCCCCTTCTACGTCGGCTATGCCACGGTGCAGTTGGGGCTATCGAGCGGGGTGGCCGTGCCGCGGCGTGTGGGGGATGAGGCAGGGGGGCGCATCAGCGGGGGGCGGGGTT
>CAYJQA010000028.1:14266-18466 GCA_964372065.1 uncultured Litorilinea sp. | reverse complement strand
CGGGTGCTGTTGGGTCTTTGGTGGGGGGGGGCGGTGCGGTTGCTGTTGGCTATGATTAGGGGGGGAAGCATCGGCGGGGCGCTGGTTTACACCTGGCTGGGCGCGCGCAACAATCTGCTGTATATGCGGCTGGCGCTGGGCAGCGCGGCCCTGCTGCCCCTCTGCGCGCTGCTGGCCGGGCTGGTCGGGCCGCTGCCGCTGTATATCGGCTTCCTCGTGTCGGGTCTGGCGACCGGCAGCAATTTGGGCTTCAGCTACCTAAACTGGATTGTGGGCTATGCCAATCGCGACCGGCTGCCCATCTACGTCGGCCTGGTGAATACCATCATTGCCGTGATCTCGCTCATCGCGCCGATCATGGCCGGCACGATCGCCCAGAGCCTCGGCTACCGCCTGTTATTCGCCATATCGCTCGTGATGGCGCTGAGCGCGCTCTTTATGACGCTGCGCTTTCTGCGCAACCCGCAGACGGAAGAACCGCGCACCGCGGTCGTCAGTCCCGCCGCGGACTGACGAGGGAACAAGGTTCCGTTATGGCAACTCTCTACCCAGCGACTGAACCGTTTACCTCGGGTACACTGACGATCAGTCATGGTCACACACTCTATTGGGAGGAAATCGGCAATCCAGAGGGCACACCGGCGGTTTTTCTCCACGGTGGACCGGGGAGCGGTTGTAGCCCTCACGCCCGCCGTCATTTCGCCCCCAAAGCTTATCGTGCCGTGCTGTTTGACCAGCGGGGTTGCGGACGCAGTCGTCCCCTTGCCTCTGAGCCTGATGCTGACTTGAAGACAAACACCACCGATCAACTCGTGGCTGACATGGAAGCCCTCCGCGAGCAGCTTGGCATAGACCGTTGGGTTGTTGCCGGATTGTCTTGGGGCGTGACACTGGGCCTTGTGTATGCGCAACGTTTTCCTGAACGGGTAAGGGCGCTGGTACTTGGCGCTGTGACGGCTGGCACGCGCCGGGAAATCGCTTGGATTACCCGTGATATGGGCAGGATCTTTCCCCGTGAGTGGGAACGCTTTTCCGCGCTCGTACCTGAGGCTGAGCGCGGTAGCGACCTATCTGCCGCCTATGCTCGACTCTTGGCCGACCCCGATCCGAAGGTACGGGAACATGCGGCACGCGAGTGGTGCCAGTGGGAGGATACCCACGTTTCTCTAATGCCAGGCTGGGAACCCGATCCACGTTACCAGGATCCGGAGTTCCGTCTTGTCTTTTCCCGCCTTGTAACGCACTACTGGGGTCACGGTTGCTTTCTGGCCGATGCTGAAGTGATGGCCGGCATGCCCCGTTTGGCAAACATTCCAGCCATACTGATCCACGGCCGTTGGGATATATCTGGTCCTCTGGATACAGCCTGGGCTTTGCACCGTGCTTGGCCCAAGAGCGAGCTACACATCTTGGATAATGCAGGACATGGCGGGATGGGCTTTTCGGACGCAATGACGGCTGCGCTGGATAAATTCCGTGACATGCCCTGAGCGCTGTGTTCTCTGTGCCCTTTGCGCTCTTAGCGTCCCCTCGCTGTACCGCGGGGCGTGCTCTGCGTGAGACTCTCTGTCTCCGCTAGTGCCGCCCGTTTTGCCCGTTCTGCCCCAGCCGCACGTCCCGATCCAGGCTGGGCGCAAGCTGGATCAGCACGCGCTCGTCGGGCGTCAGACCGCGCTGCTCCATGGCATAGCGGCGCACGCAGTCCAGGTCGTCCAGTGTCAGCCCGTGGACCGTCCGCACAAAGAGGATCACAAAGGGGTTTTCCGTGGGCAGCAGCGTCACGCTGAACTCGTCCAGCAGCGAGCGCGTCAAGTCGCTGTCGGCCTTGCCGCTGGCCGCGGCGAAGTCCACCGTCACGCCGTAGACCGCCAGCCGGTCCGCCACGTCATAGTTGCCCGTGGGCTTAGCCCGGTTCCAGGCCGCCTCCACATAGCGCCGGTGGGTCACCGTCTCGGCGCGCGTCGCGACCGGTTTGCCCTCCGGCAGCCCCAAGGCCATCGCCCGCAGCCGGCGCTCCATGTCTTCGGCATCCGCCGCGCCGCGCCACAGCAAATGCTCGATGCTGAACTCGCTCGCCAGCCCACGAATCAGGTTATCGCGGATCGGGTTCGCCTCTTGCAGCGTCACCGGCGCGACCGACTCGCGCACCGTCTGGCGGATGAACTCGGCGATGCTGCGCCCCTGCGACTTGCCGCCGAGCAGCGTCATGGGTGCGGCGCGCAGTACCCGCTGCATCTGCGTGCGCCACTTGGCCGTGCCCCACAGCTTATCCAGCCGTTCCTCGCTGCGCTGCCCCGCTTCTTCTAGGTGGCGGCGCAGATAGCTCAGACAGCGGTCCCACAACGGCTGATTCCAGTGCGGCGTATAGAGATAGTCTTGCGGCATGTCCGCGGGCAGCGTCGCGGGCATCTCCGGCGGCGTGCTGAGCGCCTGCAACTCGTCCATCGCCTCGCGCAGCATCCCGCGCCAGGTCTTGAGCACGCTCACCAACTGGGTATACGCCGTGAGCAGCCCTTCATGCGCGGCCTGCTGCAGGTCGCGGGTAAACTCGACCTGCGCCAGCGCCACCCGCGCCCGCCGGGCGTGCGTCTGCCGCGCCAGGTGGATGCGATAGGTGGCGACCCCCGCGGCCAGCGCGCCCACGCCAAACCCCGCCAGCGCCCACCCGTCGTTCACCAGGCTCCACGTGCGCCCGGCCATCACCACGTAGAGCAGCGACAGCAGCCCCACCAGCACAGTCGCGCCCACGGCGCGCAAGCTGATCACCGCCAGCGACGGCTGCTTGGCGGCCAACTCGTCGTACTTTACGGACCATTCGCGCTCGGCCAACTCATGCTGGATGCGCCCCAGTTGCCGCGTGCTGGGCGTCGAGAACGTCTGGAGCTTTTGCAGCCCTTCTTCCGCCTCGTGCAGCCACCGCTGTGTCTGGTCGTGCGCGCGAATCAGTCCCGTGGGCGACGCGGCCAGCAGTTCCACCAGCCGCTTGTGCATCTTTCCCAACAGTTGCGGATAGAGCCGGTCGTCCGCTTCCAGCCCGGCGGCAAAGCCTAGCCCGGCGTTGTCGGCGACGGACGCCAACCCCCACGCCTCCGCCGTCGCCTTTTGCCCCACGGCTAGCTCAAAGGTGGCGCGCACCTTGCTCACGTACTCGTCAAAGGCCGCGGCCCACGCCTGCGGCGACAGCCGCGCCAGTTCGTGCGCCGTCACCGTGGGATAGACAAAGCCCTGGCGCACCGCCAGGTCGCCTAGCTCCTGCGGCGCGGGGTTGGCATACAACTCAGGCAAGCGCGCCGCCAACTGGCGCAGCCCATGCTCTTGGCTGAAGCCCAGCTCAGCCAACGTCGGCCCCGGCTGCCGGTCCAGCACCCGCGCCAGTCCGGTCGCCTCGTCGGGCGTATTCCGCAGCACCCAGTCGCGCACCAAGCGGCTCTCTTCCTGCCGGTTGACCGCGTGCAAAATCTGGTTGACGGGCACATAGTCCGCGGCCGCGCCGATCAGGCTGTAGGGTCGATCCTCGGCGTGGACGCCATAGCCCAACTGCTCCTGGATGAACAGGTCGCCGCTGCCCACGACGAGCGCCTCCAGCGCGTTCCCGGCCAGCACCGCCAGTTCTTGGCTGTCCTGCGCCAAACCCTGGTTGGCCTTCTCGCGGTCCAGCAAATAGACGCGGTCGAAGATGCGCTCGCCCACGTAGTCCACCAGGCTGGACGGCGTGCTGCGGACGGCCGCGAGCAGCCCGGCGCGGCGGCCCTCATCGTGGCGCACGCCCGTGAGCACTTCCAGTTCCACCAACGCGCTGTGCGCGGCGGCGTCTTCGATGCCGCGTGTCAGGTCGGTGGCATAGGACCCCGTGGCGAACAGCCCCACCACGTTCGAGATGTGGCGGCGACCCAAGCGCGCCATCAGGCTGCCCACCAGCGGCCAGATCAGCGCCGATGACAGCGGCTCAAACAGCGGCGCGACCACATAGAGCGTGGTCTGGACAAAGGGGTCGTCAGGCGCGAGCGCGTCTTGGCGGATGGGGTCGAGCAGATGCGTTTCCAGCAGCCGCGCCGCCATATCCGCATGGGTGAGCGCGGTCGTGAACATATCGCCCCGCGTGGCGCGGCGGCGGGTGCCCTCCGGGCGCGGACTCAGCGATGCGGCGCGCGGCCCCAGCCCGGCCATCCCGCCCGCCAACGCGGTCAGGCTGTAGTCGGC
>CAYJQA010000028.1:0-14256 GCA_964372065.1 uncultured Litorilinea sp. | reverse complement strand
AACGGCGCCCGCCGCGGCGGGGCGGCCGCCACCCGGGCGGCGGCGCGGCGCTCGCTCGCGGTGAGCAGCGCCCCCTGTTTGTCATCCGGCCCCGACGCGGCTTTGGCCGCGATCTCGCCCAACAGTCGTTCCACATAGAAAGGCGGCCAACTGGCGTCGGGCTTGGGCCGCCGCAGATAGAACTGGGCCAGCCCGTCGCCCGTCAACAGCGGTTCGGGCAGGACCGCGCTAAAGCTGGTGATGCGGTTAAGGTCGGGACCTTGCGCCTGGAGCGCGGCCCGCTGCTCCTGACCGGCGCGCAGCCGGGGGGCCAGGTGCAGCATGACCTGCAAACCCCATCCCCCCAAACAGAGAATCGCCGCCCGGCTGTGTGTGTAGGTGACCAGCATAGCTGCCTCAGGTAAGCGCCCGCCGCCGCACTGCCTCGGCGCGGGGAACCGGGGCGCGCACCGGCTCCTCGCCGCCGCCCGCCGGCGTGATGTCCGGCAGATTCGCCCACGTCGGGTTCAAGTGGAACTCCTCGCGATTGGGGAAGTCCAGGCTGTTTTCATACTGGGCGCGGAACTCGTCCAGCCGTTCCAGCAGCGTCACGGGCAGGCCGTGGACGATCCACACCGCATCCATGCGGGTGTGATCGCCGGTGGGAATCCAGCGAATGTCCTCTTGGCCCACGGTCGCCGCGGCCAGCAAGGGATCGTCCTGGCGGCTGCTAGGGACCGCGGCCAGGCGGATGTGCTCCAGATTGGACTCGTGGAAGCTAAAGCGGTCGGCGTCCCACCGGATGTAGGGATTGAGCCGGTCCAGCCATTGCTGGATGCGGTTGTCGGGCCGCTGCCGCACGCGCGCCACTTCTTCGCTGCGCTGCTGGGTGATGATGTGGTTGATGTCCACCACTTTGGCCACGCGCTCCAGCAGCGCCGTGTTTTCCGCCGTCACCGACGTCAGGTGCGTGTAGATCGCCTCGGCGCTCAGTGCGCTCATGTTCTGCACCAGCAAGCTAAAGAGCGGCGCGAGCGTGCTGTGCCAGTCGTTGTCGCCCACCGCGGACGCGGCCCGGCGGTAGAAGTGCTGGAGATAGTCGCGGCCCACCGCGCCCGTCTCCAACTCGTAATACATGCTGGTGCTGGGCTTGCCGTCCGGCACGCGCGGGTCGATGCGGTCGGCCATGCGCCCTGCTTCCTGATTAGCCCGCGCCAACGCCACCGCGCAGGCGTCCACCTGGCTCCGCAGCGCCTCGCGCAGGATGGTCGCCTGCTTGCCGATCTGGATGATTAGCGCCGTCTCCACCGCGTCGCGCTTCTGATAGATGCGCGACCGCGCCCGCCGCGAGGCCATCTCCTTGGCCCGCTCCCGCGCCTGGCGCGGGTTTACGGCCATCATCAGCAGGTCGCCCATCGTCGCGCCGATCTGCTGCGCCTGCTCGGCCCAGCCGCCCTGCTGCGCCAGGACCTTGCGCCAGCGCAGCCGGTCTTCGTCGGCCACGGGCTTGCCGTCCAAGAGGAACAGCCGTTGGCGGGGTAGCGTCTCAGGCGCGCCCCCGGCCCCCGCCGCACCCAACAACTCGCACAGCGCCAGCGCGCCGCGCAGCCCCGTATCGTGCAGCGCCTGGCGCATGGTCTGCTGGATCGGCTCCCAGAAGACGCCCCAATGCCCGCGCAGCTCGTTGATCTCCTCCACCACATCGTCCAGCCGGTCGTTGTCCAGACTGGCATAGCGTGCGACCAGATGGGCCAGCAGCGTCTGCCACAAGTTCTGCACGCGCACTTGGTCGCCCGCGGGCAGGCTGCCCCGCGGGTCGGTGAGCGTTGGCCCCGCGGCAAAGCGCCGGACCAAGTCCGCCACAAACGCCCGCTGCCAGAATTCGCCCAATGACTCGTGCGGGGCCACCAGCGCCGACGTGGCAAAGCCGCTGTAGACTAGGAAGTGGCCGCGCCGCTGCGGACGCTGGTCGCCCGTAACCTCTACGGCCGCGCCCGCCGCTTCCAGGTCATACAGCCGTTCGCGCACGACGTTGACTTCCAGCCCCAAGATTTCGCTGCTCAGGTGGCTGATGGCGCTCATCTGGATCAGGTGCGCGGCCATGTTCTCGGCGTCGGTCTTGCGCGCCAGGCTGCGCCCGTCCCGGTTGGTGCGCCCCACCAGGAAGATGAAATCGAAGGGCGCATAAGGCGTGTCGGGCAGTTCGCGCTGCTCGCTGGGATAGAGCGTGCGGAAGCTCTGCGTCTCCTGGAAGTGATTAAGTTCCTTGAGCGCGGCATAGGCATTGGCGCGGATGCGCCGCCGCTGCAGGTCGCTGGTGATCTCCGCTTCCAGCACGTCGGGCAAATAGAAAATGCCCACGATGCGCGCGTTGTTGCGGACCTGGGCGCGGATACGGTGCGCGGTGTCCAGGAACATCCCCGACCCCGTCCCGCCGCACAGACTGCTCACTACGTAGATCAACTGGTAGTTGCCCACCACCGGGAAGCCCCGGTTCTGGGCCGTCTCCATGTCGCGAATCTTGTCCAGGTTGGAGAGCTTGGTCTCCAGCAGTTGCTTGAAGGTGACGTAGTTGCGGAAGAAGCAGAGCCGGCCAATCGGGCGCAACTGCTTGGCCCCGTTGTGGATGTAGCCCAGTGGGATCGACGGATAGTGCCACCACCGCCCGATCTCCGGGTGCTGGTCCAGGTTCGCCACCAACCGCGTGGCGTCGAACTTGCCCATATAGGCAAACTCGTCGGCAAAGAGGGGTTCTTGGTCCAGCCGGTTGACCAGCGGCTCCGTATCCAGCGCCAGCAGTTGGATCATGCCCGGCAGTTGGTCGCCGCCCCAGACGTTGCGGAAGCGGCGCTTGACCGCGCGCACGGTGTTGGTCCCCATGCCGCCCACGCCGACGACCATAGTGGGGTAGATAGTGGGTTTGTCGTATCGTTGTGATGAATCGCTCATAGCCCTACATTCTGCGCCCGCACGGAACGGCCGCCGCTTTTACTCATATGCCGATTGTCATTCCGAGGCGAAGCCGAGGAATCCCCTTCTGCACACTGCCGGGATTCCTCGCCTACGGCTCGGAATAACAATATCGCACACTCTCTACCAACTGTTGGTCCACGGGTCAACGGTGGGCTTCGGCCCCGCGCCGTTGGGATACGCGGTGTGCGTCCCCTGGACGGTCGCGCCCGGCAGCGGTTCGCCGGGACCCCCCTGGGCGCCGCCGGGACCCCACGCGCCGCCCCACTCCGAACTGCCCCAGGCCACCTCGGACCGCGCGGCGATCGCCGAAGGCAACGGCAGCGGCGGCGCGTTAACGTTGCTGGGCGGCGACAACTGCATCGCCGCGGCGGCCGCGGCCTGCTCTACCTCGGTCTCGTCAAAGCCGCGCCCGCGCACTCGCGCCACCACCACCAGCACGATCAACAGCGTCAGCGGCCCGGTGCAAAGCACCCACGGCAGACTGTAGACCGGCACGACGATGGGCGCGACGTAGCGCTGATAGAGGCTGGGGCTGCGGAAGCTAAAGTTCACGCTCTGCGTGTCGCCCGGCAGCCCGGCGATGCTCAACTTGATCTGCCCGCTATAGAACGTCCCGCGCAGCCGGTCGCCGGGGATGGTCTGCCGTGCGATGAGGGTCAGCGGCACTTCATACAGCCCCGCCTCATTGGGCGGCCCGCTGATCTCCACCACCGGAATATCCACCGCCTCCGCGGTCAGGTTCACCGGCGCGGCGCTCGCATCCGCACCCGCCACGCTGCCCGCGCCCTGCAGCTCCTCCGCCTGGATGACAAAGGGCGTCTTGCCGTTGAAACGCACCAGTACCGTCGTCGCCACGCGGCCGCCCGCATCCTGGAAGTCGGGCAGGTGCAGGTCGCCCGAAACGATCGACCACTCCACGCTGGCGACCCGGCTCTGGAATGCAAGCTGGGCGGGCCGCACGTCATAGTCGTCGTTGGGGCCGCCGAGCGCCACCGCGCCGGTGCACGTGGTGGGCAGCACCGGCCCCGCGCTGCTCAGGCGCACCGGCAGCAGCCAGCGCCCGTCCCGCTCCACCACCTCGCCCGTGACCACCGTCACGTTGGCGCAACTGCTCTCCACCAGCGTGGCGCTCACCGGGAACGGCTTGCCCGCAAAGACCAGCGGGACCAGGTTCTCGTGGTCCAAACGGAAGTTGGGCGACGTATCAAACAGTACCTCGCCAAAGTCCACCGCCTGCGTATCCAGTTGCGCCAGCGGCCGCGGCACGCTGAGCGTCACCGGCAACAGCGCGCCGGGGCGGATGTTGACGTCCATGGGCAGCCCGGCGGGGCTGGTGGCCGAAAGCACGATCTCACCCTCGTAATCGCCGGGGCGCAGCGTGTCCAGCCCGTCAATATGCAGCGTAGTCGCGGTCACGCCTTCTTCGGGCACGTCCTTGACAAAATCCAGCGCCACGCCGGTCATCTCCTCGCCGGTGGCGACGCTGCGTAACACCAACGCCGCGGTCAACGCGCCGATCTCCTCCAGCGTGCCGGAGCCAAGCTCCACCGGCCAGCCGTCCGCGGGCATGGTGCTCAGGTCCAGTTCGGCGGGCAGCCCGCGCAGATAGACCGCCGGGGCGAGCGCCAACTCGGTCTTGGCCCAGTCGCTAAAGCGCACGCCGTCTAGCTGGCCTTGCAGCACAAAAGTGACTTCATAGCTGCGCCCGTCCACCGGGTGGAAGTTCTCGTCGGTGCAGCTTTGCCCGTCGCACGTCAGGTTGGCTTGATAGGCCAACGGCTGGTCGCCGTTCGTGCTGCTCTCCAGCACATAGGCGGTCGCGGCCAGGTCGGTCACGTTCGCCCCACCGCTGAATGCCACCTGCAAGCGGGCGCGGCCATCGGCCAGCAGCCCCGGATTACCCGGCTGCGGCCAGATCGCCTCCGCCCGCGGCAGGTCGGGCCGCGCCTCCAGCCGGAAGCTGCGCGCCAGTTGCAGCGGCATCACATCCGCGCCCAACTGCAAACGCACGCTCGCCGGCTCGTCCGCCAGGATCAGCGCGCGCAAATTGTCCTGCCCAAAGACGGGCATGGTCGTCTCGCCGTTGAGCAACAGCGGCTCGCTTGCGCCCGGGCCGTTCGCCCGCGCCAGCAGCAGCGGCGACTTGCCCGCCGGGTAATAGCGCACCGACGCCGGGCTGTCGGCCAGGCTCGGCGGCGGGTTGATCAGTTGCGGATAGCTCGCGGCCTGCACCACCACAAAGCCGCTGGCGTCGGCGGTATCGGCCACCCACGACCCCGCGGCCAGGCTCTCGGACGTCAGCACGTTGAGGTCGATGTTGGGGTCGTTGAGGGCATTACTGGTGAGGACGGGCGCATCGTCGCGCCGCAGTCCCAACAGCCCGTTGCGCGGCGTCACCACCGCCACACTCTGCACACCGTGTTCCGGCCGCGTCGTAAATTGTAGACTGCCCGCGGGGTTGCGCGTGGCGATCAGCGAACGGTCCGGCTTCATGCGCGTCACGATGTCGCTAAACACCGTGAGCAACTCCTGCGCCGTCTTGGCCTCGTTGATGCCGCCCTCGCCAAACTGCTCGGCCAGGAACTCACCGCTACAGCCTGCCTCGCTGTTGCACAGCACCACCGGGAAGACCAGCACGCCTTCGCTGTGCAGCGTCGCCAGTTGCGCCGTGATACGCTCCTTCTGCCCCAGCGCATTGCCCGGTTCGGTCGGCTCGCCGTCGGTCAGCAGCAGGACGTATTGCGTGCGGCCTGGCTCGCGGCCAGCCTGGAGCAGTTGGATCGCCAACTCCAGCCCCAGGTCAATGCGCGTATAGCCGCGCGGCAGATAGTCGGTCGGCGGCTGGATGGTCGCGGCCAGTTGGCTCCGGTTCGCGCCGTCGCCGACGCGCACCAGACCGGCCAGCGCGCCGATGCCCTCGGCGACCGAGTCAAAGCGCACCACGGCCAGGCGGTCATCGTCGTCCGCCAATTGTAGGAGCAAACGCGCCGCGCTGTAGCGCAGCACGTCCGGGTCACTCGGTGGGTTTTCGCTGGGAAACCCGCAGGGCGGGGAGAACGGTAAGCCTTCACGCGGCCACGGCCAGCACGTCGCCATGCTGCCCGAATCGTCCAAGACGACTACGACGTCGATGGGTTGCGTCGGCTCGGCGACCACGCCGGGCTGCTGCACCAGTTGGCTCGGCGAGACGGCCCACGCCGGCTGCGCCGCCAACAGAGCGGCTGCCAGCACAAGCCCGGCGACCGCCAGCACCACCGGCAGCCCCCTGGGCGCGCCCAACCATCGCTTTTTGTGTGAGACTCGCTGCTTCATTCGGCCTTTCATGCTTGCCCCGCACACCTGTCGCCCACCGTGCCCGACGACCCGGCTGCCGGAGCAGTCGCGCCTGTCCAAACCGCCCACAGACGCCGGTCGCATTATCGTGTCCTTATGATATTACGTCAAGAAATCATAAACGATGCGCGGGACGCACACCGGTCGCACAGAGGGCAGACGCGCCACGCCACCCTGACGTTGTGCAAACGACAGGGTGGCGTAGTTGGTTCCACCAGGGGACTATCTTGACCGGCCGCGCGTCAAGCCGTCCGGCGGCTATTCGCCGCTCAGCGCCGCCAGTTCCTCGTCCAGGATCGACACAAACGTATCCACCGGCAGCGCGCCGGGGATGATGCTGCCTTCCTGCCCGCGCAGAATGATGAACGTCGGCGTGCCCTGGACAAACTGCGCGCCGTCGTCTAGGTCCGATTGGACACGCGCCGCCATCTCCGGGTCCTCCAGACAGGCGGCGAACGCCGTCCCGTCCAGCCCCAGTTCCTCGGCATAGCCCACAAAGATCGGGTTCGGCTCGGTGATCGACCAGGTGTCCGGCGCTTCAAACAGCTTGTGCCGCATCTCCCAGAATTGCCCTTGCTCGGACGCACACTCTGCGGCTACGCCCGCCGCGGGCGCTTGTGGGTGGATGTTGAGCGGGAAATGCTTATAGACCCAACGCACCTGGCCCGTGTCGACGTATTTTTCGTCCAGCGTGGGCTGCGTCGCCTCCATGTGCTGCTTGCAGTAGGGGCATTGGAAGTCCGAGTACTCGACGATCGTCAGCGGCGCATCCTCACTGCCGCGCACCTCGTCCCCGGCCATCGTGTACCCGGGCCGATCGGGGTCCGAGGCCAGCCCTTCCGCCGTCGCCCAGAAGGGGATGCCCTGCTGTTCCGGCTGGGCGGCCGGCTCCTGCGCGACGCTGGGCGTCTCGCCCGCCAACATCGCCGTCACCATGGACTCGAACTGCTCGTAAGGCTGCGCGCCCACCAGCATGTAGTTGGCACCATCGTCATTGCTGACAAACTGGAAGGTCGGCGTGCCGTTGATGCCCCGGCTCATGCCCACCTCGACGCGGGCATCCACGACCGCGGCTTGCTCGCCGGCGTCCATACATGCCTGATAGGCCGTCATGTCCGCACCCACTTCTTCGGCGAGGCGGGCGAAGATAGGCAGCGCGTCCGGGTTGCCGCCCCATTCCTCCGCGGTGCGGAACAACTCGGCGTGCATCTCCCAGTAGAGCGCGGCCGACCCCTGCGCCGCCACACACACGCTGGCTGTGTGCGCCGCCGGGGCCTCCGGGTGCAGCGACACCAACGGCAGGTCGTGGAAGACCACGCGCACCTGCCCGGTGCGCACAAACGATTCGTCCACCGACGGCTCGGTCTGGACGAAGTAGCGGCTGCAGAACGGACACTGGAAGTCACTAAACTCCACCATCACGATCGGCGCATCCGGATCGCCGCGATACGGCAGCCCCTCTTCGGTAAAGCCCGCCGGCAGCCCCTTATAGGTCTCGTCGCTGGGCAGCGGCGCGCCGCCGGTCAACGAAGCCGCATCCACCGCGGCCGCAGCTTCTTCGGCAGGGCCTGCCGCGGGCGCAGCCACGGCTTCCGCCGTGGGGCCGGTCGGCGCAGGCGTCGCCTCTCCTGCGGGTGTCGCGCCCGACGCACTCGCCTCCAGGGTCGCGGTTGCTGCGGGTCCCGCGGCGGATGTGTCCACCGGCTCACTCGCCGGAGCCGCCGCCTCAGGCGCAGGCGACTCGGAAGTAATGAGGCTGACGCGCGTAAAAAGGAACCAGACCACCACTGCAAGCAATATCAATGCCCCAATGACCAGCACCCAACGCCACGAAAGCAGTCGTGCCAGCATGCGATTATGTCTCCAGTTCACAGAAAGTCGAAGTCAGGGCCGCAGTCGTCGGCCCTGCGAAAAACGAAACGAGTTTCCCAGGCATGGTCGCGCCAAAGTGATATACGGTACGTTGGGGCGGCAGCAGGGGAAGGCGAGCATGCGGCATCCATGCTACTTCACAACTGAAAGCCGCGTCCGTTGTCGGCAACCGCTTTTTGGCTGTAATTGGTCACGTAAGTTAGCAACTTCTCGTGAAGCTTGCGCCACCCCGCGCTATGTAGGATGTCTACCAGCTTCTCGCGGCTCTCCACCGCGCCAATCGTCAGCATTTGCGGACCCTCGCCGTACATGGTATACAGAACCTCGTTCGGTTCGATGCCCAACTGCATGAGACGGGGGGCAAACTCACGCACCACAAACTCACTGAAGTCCTGTTCGCGCCCCATTTTAATGTCCCATTGCATCAACAGCCGGATCATAGACGTGCGGGTGGTCCTTTCTCGCCGAATGCGCGCGGTTCGCTTCATGGCACCATACCAAATGCATAGGAGAAATGCAACTTCAGCGCCTCTAGGCTGGGTTGCTCACCGCTGCCATTGGCGTTGCCCCGCGACCTGCGCGGCCCCTGCATCTGTTGACGCTGCGCGCCCCGCGATCGGTACTCTTGCCCGCCGCGGCGCGCTCGTCGCCCTCGCCTGGACATTGGCGCTGGGGCTGTGGTTCGCCGCCGCGACCGGCGTCCAGGCCGTGCCCGCGGCCCAAGGCACACCCGGCGCATCGCCCCAACTCTACCTCCTGCCCCAAGACGCATCCACCAGCGACGTCGTGTTGGAAACGCACATCGCCGTGCTCCGTGTCTTGGAGACCGCCGGCGGCGCGCAAGCGGTCATGGACGCCCGCTACAGCCTGCGCAACCCCGCCGAAGAAGCCGTCACCGTGCCGATTCGGCTGCTCTTTGGCGGCGACCGCAGCCTCGGCCCCGTGCAGTCCGTCAGCCTCACCACCGGCGGCGAAGCCGTCGCCCTGACGCCTTCCGACGACGGCGGCTATACCGGCGTCCTCGATCTGGCGGCGGACGGGCGCATGGCGCTCCGGCTCACCTACCAGGTCACGCTGGGCAGCGGTCCGCTGCTGACGCTGCGCTACGCCCCGGCGGTGCTCAATGCCTGGGCCGGCAACATCAGCCTGCGCGTCGAATTTCACACGCCCGACACCATCGCCGCCGAGAGTTGGGTCGAGGTCACGCCCGCCACCTGGCGCTACAGCGTGTTGGCAGAAGCGGGCGTCACCGGGCTGCGCTGGCTCTATGACTTCTCCGCGCCCGACACGCCCTTCCGCTTCCAGTTCGTCGCCCCTGCGGTGTGGGCCGACATCGTCGCGGCGCAGACCGCGGCCGGCGGCAATGCGCCTGTCGCCGACTTTGTGCGCCTGGGCGACCTCTATCGCGGTCTCGCCCGCGCCGCCGATGCGACCGTGCGTGAACGCTATCACGCCCAAGCTATCGCCGCCTATCAGGCCGGGCTGACCAGCGCCGGGTGGGGCCTGGCCGCGCCCCAAGACAAAGCCGCCGTCTACCTGGGGCTGGCCGGCCTCTACCGTTCCCAAGTCGTCAACGCTCCCGCCGACGCCCGGCCCGTCTATGCCGAACTACTGGTAGACGCCGCGACCCAGGCCCTTAGCCTGCTGGCCGCCGGCGACGCCCAACGCAACGAAGCCACGCTCTGGCAGGCCGATGGGCTGCGGCTCTTGCTCGACCAAGCCCTGGCGCGCCGCGACTGGCCCACGGCCATCGTCTATTTGGACCGGCTGACCGCTCTCCCGCCCGAACTGGTAGACCCCGCGCAACTGGCCGAAGAGCGCAACGCCATATTGGTGCAGCAGGCGCTGCAACTCATGGAACAGGGCAACCGGGAGGCGGCCCTGGCCGTCGCCGGCGACCTCATCGCGGCCGACGCGTTGGTCCCGCCCGCCGAGGCCGCCGGTCTTTTTGTGGGCTGGCAGATCACCGTCACCGCCGCGCCCGACGCCCTGCAGATGGTCGTCGTCGGGCTGACCACGCCCGACCGCGCCGAGACGGCCACCAACGCCTTCGCCCAGGTCGTCGAGACGTGGCAGGCGGGCCTGGCCGACGACGCCGCCAGCCGCCAAACACGCGTGATCCTGGACACGACCGCGGCCGGCAGCGCCGCCGATCCCAGTGTGCGCGTCACCCTCGACTTTGCCCAGGGGACCAACGGTTTTCTGTTGGCGCGACTGCTGCCCCCGCGGCCCGACTATGCCCTGCTCCGCAGCCTGCTCACGCAGCTAGCGCCCACCGTCGAGCGGCGGCAGGCGCTCTTCTGGCAAGAGGTTGTCCAGCGCCAACCGCTGGACCTGGCGACCGCGGTGGCGGAATGGTCGGCCATCGCCGCGGGATTGGAACAGCAGGCGTTAGCCTTCGACGCGCAAAGCGGCAATCTCGCCAGCGCCGACCCGGCCACTGCCCAAGCCGCGCTGACCGCCTCCATCCAGGCCGTCAACTACCGCACCGCCGCGGCTGACTGGCGTCGCCTGGCCCGCCAAAGCTGGCTCCAGTTCACCTTCCGCGTGGACGACCCTCTCTTCTCGCCCCTGCGCGACGAGCCTCCGTCACGCGCCTGGACCGTCACCGCCGGGTCGCCCAGCCAAACGCTCGTGTTCCAGACCCAAATGCTCGACCTCACCCGTCTCCTGGCCGCCAGCGCGGCCGCGCTGGCGGGGCTGATTGCCCTCTCCGCGACGCTCTGGGGGCTGCTCTAGACGGCCGCGGGCGGAACCCGGCTTACCTACGGCCACGGGATGCTCGATTACAATATAGACATGGCAGCACTCTCCTCAGCCCAACCCATCACCAAACGACGACGGGCGCGCGACCGCTACGCCGAGAACGTTTATTTCCAAGACGGCCTGCTCTTGACCGCCGTCCTGGTGTCGCTGCTCTATTTGATCCTGGCGACTTCGCTGGACGCGGCGGGCTATGTACCCAGCATGGCGCTGCTGCTGCCGGTGACGCTGGGCGCGCTGGGGCTGGGCTTTCTCATGGCCTACAGCCGCTTCGACGGCTTCTTCGCCCTCTCGCACAGCATGTTCACCGGCCTCGCCTGGATTCTCTTTCTTATGAGCGGGCAGGTGACCCAAGACCAGATTGCGCCCTTCATCGCCAACGGCATCCCCGAAACGCAGGCGCAGGCGTACTTTATCCTGCTGCGCTGGCTCAACTGGGTCGACGCCGCCTTCAACAACATCGCCAGCAACGACAACTACGTCTTTATCTTCGAGATCTGCTTCCTCACCTGGTGGCTCACCTATTTGGGTGTCTGGTCCATCTTCCGCTATGGGTACACCTGGCGCGCCATCATCCCCGCGGCGATTGTCCTGCTCGTCAACACCTACTACGCGCCCACGCCCATCCTGGGTTTCTTGGTCTTCTTCTGTCTGATCGCCGTGCTGATCTTTGTGCGGACCAACCTGGCCGAACAACAGTTGCGCTGGCGCGAACAGCGCGTCTACTTCAGCAGCGATGTCACGTTCGACTTCCTGCGTAACGGCGTCGCCTACGCCGTCGTCGTGGTGGCGTTGGCCTGGCTGATCCCCGGCTTTGGGCGCAGCATGGAAGTGCGCGCCATCCTGGCGCCCATCAATCAACGGTGGGAACAGACGACCGAGAGCATGAACCGGCTCTATCAGGGCATCAACCGCCAGACGCGCCCCGTCTCCAGCAGCTTTGGCCGCAGCCTCTCGCTGGGCGGACCGCGCACCGTGGGCACGTCGTCCATCTTCCGCGTCGCCTCGGTGGAAGGCCGCTACTGGCGCGCCGTGGTCTATGACACCTATACCGGACGCCAATGGCTCAGCACCGGCGACACGGAACTGGCACTGGAGGCCAACCAGGACGCGCCGGTCGGCCAGTGGACCGAGCGCGCGTTGATTACCCAGACCGTGTGGCTCATGGCCCCCACCAGCGGCCTGATCTTTGCCGCGCCCGACATTGTGCGCGTGGACCAGCCCGTCAACGCCCAGGTGAGCGAGACGCCGGTCCTCGCGGCCAACGGCGACCCCGGCGTGGAGGTCACCTCCGCCCGCGCCCGCCGTCCGTTGGAAGTGAATGACCGCTATATCGTGGTCAGCGCCCAGACCCGCATCACCCACCGCGAACTGCGCGCCGCCGGGACCGACTATCCGGAGAGCATCCGCGCCCTCTATCTGCAACTGCCGGAAAACATGTCGGCACGCGTCGCGGCCGACGCCGCCGCGGTGACGGAGCTAGGCGAAACGCCCTACGACAAAGCGCGCATGTTGGAAACCTTCCTGCGCAGCTTTGAGTACAACGACGACATCGAAGCGCCGCCGCCCGACCGCGACCCGGTCGAATACTTCCTCTATGACATTCGCACCGGCTACTGCGACTATTACGCCACCAGCATGGCCGTCATGCTGCGCAGTCTGGGCATCCCGGCGCGTGTGGTCAGCGGCTATGCCGAAGGCCAGTATGACCCCGAATCGGCCATGTTCTTCATCACCGAGCGCGACGCCCATACCTGGGTCGAGGTCTTCTTCCCCGGCTATGGCTGGATCGAGTTCGAGCCGACTGCGGGGGAAACTCAGCTCAACCGGGCCAGCGGCGAGGAGACCAACGACGAAGCTCTGCCCGACGAGGGCCTCCTCGGTGAGGACGGCGGCCCCCTGTCCGATACGCAGGGCGTCAACGACGAGTTCACCGGCGATGAACAACCGAACCTGGCCGACGACGGGCTGACCTTCAACGAAGCCGCCCAAGCCATCGGCCATACCTGGTGGGTGTGGACGCTGCTCACACCGATTCTCTTGATTGCCGGGGTCTGGTTCATCTGGCGCACGCGCGTCGCCGGGCCGCAGGCCTTCGACCCGGACCTGCCGCCGGTCATCTACGAACGGCTGCACCGCTGGGCCGCCCGCCTCGGTCTGCCCACGCCGCCAAGCCAAACCCCCTACGAACAGGCCGGCAGCTTGGCCGCGGCGCTGCCCGAAGGCCGTGCGCCCATCCACGACATCACCGAACGCTATGTGCGCTATCGTTTCAGCCGCCACAGCCCGGTCCCCGACACGGCGACCGTCCTCGCCGACAACGTCGAGTTGCAACAGGACTGGCGGCTGCTCCAGCCGTTGGTCTGGCGGCGCTGGCTGCGGAAGCTGGTGGGCCTGTCGGGATCAACGACCGAGAACGATCACTTCAAACTCGTGCCCGAAGTCCGCGACCAGGCCCGTTAACCCGCATCACAAACAAAACAGCCGGGACGCTCACCGCGCCCCGGCCGTTTCATCTCTACGCCCATGTAGATCGGGCGTGGTTATTGCATGGGTTTCAGCAACACAACTTGCGTTTGATCAGGCAGACTGCTCTTGGTGAGCTTGAGCATCTCCTGCGGCTCCGGGGCCGAGACACCCAATTCGCGCAAGAAGCGATCCACCGGCTCCAGCCCCGCCGCCCAATCGGCCGAAAGCTCAGACTGGGCATAGTGCATGGGGATCACCAGCCGCGGCTCGAACATGCCGATGACCTCCACGGCGCGCGTTGGGTCCAATGTCCCCCCGCCGCCCACCGGGACTATCAGCACATCCACCTCGCCCACGTTTAGCTCCTCGATCTCTGCTTGGGTGGGTATCTCGCCCACATCGCCCAAGTGCCCCACCGTCAGCTCGCCAAACTCCAGAAAGAAGATAACGTTGCGCTCCAGCGGCCCGGTCTGAAGATGGCGATGATAGGTGGTCGCGCCCGTCACAAAGACGCCCTTGATCTCATATTCGCCCGGGCCGCGCAGCACCTTCGGCTCGCCCGCGACCCGGTCCGCGGCGCTGTGCCCGGGCCGCTCGTGGCTGATGGTGACGATATCGGCGCGCACCTTGGGCAATTGCAGCCCCACCGTCTTGTCATAGGGGTCGCATACCACCGTCACCCCACCTTCACGGATGCGAAAACACGACAGGCCATACCAGGTTATATCCATACCACTCCCTCAGGGCATCGGAACAAATGTTTGTATGCAGGATACACTACTTCACCGGCGGCGACAAGAAACGTGGCGGATGGTAGTGTGAGGGAATTCGGTGGAAATTGGAAAGAGAGGCGTAATCGGGTAAGAA
>CAYJQA010000027.1:0-19208 GCA_964372065.1 uncultured Litorilinea sp. | reverse complement strand
GGCTGGGACGGCACGACGCGCCCTCTCTATGTGTTGGGGGGACAGCAGGCCGCACCGCGTTCGATCCTGGACCAAGACGAGGCGTGGTACGACTATCAACGGGGCTTGGTCCTGCGCGTCGATCCAGGCAACGGTAGGGCGACGACGCGGGTGGGCTATGTCTCGCCGCCCGGAACCCGCGCGCCCGGCCAACCGGTGCTGTTCAAGTCGGGCACGGTGCAGGGCGACAGGCTGTACGTCTGTACGCAGACGGAGGTATTGGTCTATGCGCTGCCCGCCTTCACGCAGATCGCCCATATCTCGTTGCCCTGTTTCAACGATGTGCATCACGCGTGTCCGACGCCGGCGGGCAATCTGCTGGTGGCGATTTCGGGTCTCGACATGGTGGTCGAGATCGACCTGCACGGCGCAGTCCTGCGCGAGTGGGATGTGCTGGCCGGCCAGCCGTGGACGCGCTTTTCCAAGGAGCTTGACTATCGCCAGGTCCTCAGCACCAAGCCCCATCAGTCGCATCCGAACTATGTGTTCTATGTGGACGACGAGATCTGGGTGACGCGCTTTGAGCAAAGGGATGCCCTCTGTCTCAATCGCCCCGGTCGCCGGATCAATATCGGTATCGAGCGCGTCCATGACGGTTTCTGGCACGACGGCCGCTTGTACTTCACCACGGTGAATGGGTGTGTCGTCATCGCCAATCCCACCACCCTGGAGGTCGAGGATGTCATCGACCTGAGCGACCTGCATGACGCAGGCACGCTCCTCGGGTGGTGCCGCGGCATCTTGGTCCAGGGCACGCAGGCCTGGGTTGGCTTCTCGCGGATCCGGCCCACGAAGTTCCGTGAGGCTGTGAGCTGGGTGCGGCAGGGGTTCAAGACATCGCGCGCGACGCACATTGGGCTTTATGACCTGGCGGCCAGACGTTGCCTGGCGGAGATCGACCTGGAGAGCTACGGGCTGAACGCGGTCTTTAGTATTCTCCCTGCTGACGCGGGATGGACAGCGCGTCGCGTCGCCTGACCCGCCGTGTGGCTGAGGCGCGGCCGCGAGCGTGCAGGTCGCAATTGACACAATTTCTTGCAGTTGACAAAGCAGTTGGGAATGGACCCGAACCAGTGAAGCCTATGACCTTGAACAAGCAGTGCTCTAGTCGGCTAACGGCGCAGCGCCGTGTCGGCCCCGGCCGGGTGGCCGTGATCGCGCAGGGGGCGCTGTGTGCTGTCCTCGCGACGGTGGCCCTGGGGTTGGGGGTGGTGTGGTGTGAGGCGGTCTACGCCCAGGACGAGGGCGGCCCCCACGCGGCGATCACGCTGGAAGCGCCAGCGCAGGTGGAAGCGGGCGCGGTGATCTCGGTCACGCTGCGCTTGTCCACGCCGCTGACGGTCGGCGGGTGGGAAGCCGAGTTGCGCTTCGACCCGGCGGGGGCGGAGTTCGCCGGGTTCTACCCGGCTGCGCCCGCCGGGGAGAGCAGCGTGGGACGGCTGCTGCTGCCCCAACTGCCCACCGGGAGCGCGGTGGGGGTCTACACGTGCGCCACGGCTCCCTGCCTGGAACGGCGTGAAGTGCAGGCGGCGGGTGTGGAGACTGAGCCGGGCGTACTGGGGGTGGTGGAACTGCTGGCGCTGACGCCGGGTGCGGTGGAGGTGGCGCTGTCGCACGTGCAGGTGGTGGATGCGGCGGGGACCCCACTGCCGGTGAGGCTGACGGCGGACCGCGTCACGGTGCAGGTAGGGAGTGGGAGCGACCGCGTGGTTGCGCCGGCCTCGGCGTGGCCGGCGCGCACAAGCGTCGCCGTCGCCGCCGATGTGGCTGACGTGGCGGCGGCGGACGTGACCGCTGGGGGCGGGGTGACTCATGCAGATGTGATGGAGGTGGCGCTGGCCTGGGGGGATGGCCGCGAGCAAGGCGACCCGTGTGGGTGGGATGGGCAGGCGGTGGACATCAACGGCGACGGCTGTGTGGACATCGCGGATGTGCAGATCGCCGCCGCGTTGGCGGGGCCAGCGGACTTACCGGCCGCGCCGCAACCGCCCGCGCCCTCCGAGCAGGACGACAGCGCCCCACGTCTCTATGTGCCCTTCATCACGGGCCAGGGCGCACTTGACGCGGCCGCCTTGCCGCCCGCGGCCGGTTCTATCGCCGCCCTTGGCGCGGATGTAACCATCACCTTTACGGTGAATTCTGCCCTCGATACGGCGGATGCGCAGGTCGGCAACGGGGTCTGCCTGACGGCGTCCGGCGTCTGCACGCTGCGCGCAGCCATCGCCGAAGCCAATGCCCAGCCGGGGGCCAACGCGATCCTGTTCAACATCCCCGGCAGTGGGGTGCACACCATTCAACTGGGCAGCCGTCTGCCCACCATCAACGATGAGGCGGGCGGCGTACTCATCGACGGCTATAGCCAGCCGGGGGCCACGGCCAACACCGACCCCAGCATCAGCAACGCCCAACTGCGGATCGAGGTGCGCGGCAACGGCAGCGAACAGTTCGACGCGCTCGCCATCATCTCAGCCGGCAACACGATCCGAGGTCTGGCGATCTACAACTGTAAACGCGCCTTCTGGGTCTATGGCGTGGACGCGCATGACAACGCCATTGTGGGCAACTTCATCGGCACGGATGCCGCGGGCGACTTCCGCTTTACCGTCACATCCGAAGTGCAGGCGCATGGGGTGCACGTCGAGCAGGGGGCCTATGGCAACCGCATCGGCGGGGTACTGCCGGCGGAACGCAACGTGGTGTCGGGCAATGCGCGTCACGGCGTGGGGTTTTGGCACGTGGGGACCAGCCAGAATCTTGTGTACAACAACCTCGTCGGCCTCAGCCCGAACGGTCAGCGCGGCATGCCCAACAACGGGAATGGCGTGGACCTCAATTTTGGCGCGGCGCGCAATCTTGTGGGCGGCATTGAGGCAGGCGAGCGCAATGTGATTTCGGGCAACCGCGAGAACGGGGCGGAGATCTCCCACGCCGGGGTGACCACGCAAAATCGCGTCGTCGGCAACTATATCGGTACCGATGTCGGCGGCATCGCGGGACCGGTCTATGCAGCCAACGGCGAGAACGGCGTGTGGGTGAAAGACCGCGTGCGCAACAACCTGGTAGCCGATAACGTGATCGGCAACAATCGCCTGGGCGGCGTCAATATCGACGAGTTCGGCAACTGCTGCGCCAATGGGAATGTGGTGGAGGGCAACCGCATCGGCGTTGGCGTCAACGGCAGCCTGATCCCCAATGAAGAGTACGGCGTGCGCCTACTAGCCGCCAACTCGCGCATTGGGCCGGGTAACATCATCGCCTATAACCCGGTGGGCATTCTGGTCGAGGGTGACGACATCACCGGCAATACGATTACCCAGAACTCGATCTACGGCAATGTCGCGCTGGGCATCGACATCGCGCCGCTGGGTCAGGTCAATGCCAACGACCCCAACGACCCGGACGACGGCCCCAATCTCAAGCTGAACTTTCCCGAATTCGCCACGGTTTCCCAGAACCAAGCAACCGGCACGGCGTGCGAGGGCTGTCGCGTGGAGGTGTTTGTGGCGGACGGCCAGTGGTTTCACCACGGTCAAGGCAAGACCTTTGCCGGCGCGGCCCTGGCCGGGACAGACGGCACGTTTTCCGTGACCCTGGACAATGTGGCGTTCGGCCAGTATTTGACCGCGACGGCCACCGACCCGGCCGGCAACACCTCCGAATTCGCCCAGAACACACTGGTGCGCGATCCGGCCAACGCGCCGCCGCGCGCCGCCGACGATACCGCCGCGACTCCGGCGGATACGCCGATTGTTATCGACGTGCTGGTCAACGACGTCGATCTGGATGGCGATCCGCTGACCGTGGTGGACGTGGCCGCACCCAACAACGGCGTGGCAACCACCAACGGAACCTTCGTGATCTACCGGCCCAACGGCGGCTTCGTGGGTGTCGATAGCTTACAGTATACGGCCTCGGACAATTTCAGCGGCATCAGCACCGCCACCGTCACCGTTACCGTCGAGGGAACCAGCGGGACCGGTGAGCTCGGTGAGGTCATCGTGAATCCGACTGAACTCACGGTGGTCAGGGACGGCGGCCCGGAAAGCTACTCGGTGACGTTGGGGAGCGAGCCGGCCGCAGCGGTAACCATCACCCTGGTCATCGAGGGGTTCCTCCAGGTCGAGCCGCGCGAGATCGTGTTTGATGCCGAGAACTGGGACAAGGCCCAGACCGTCACCGTGAGCATGGGCGAGGCAGATGCGGCGGACGCCAACACCGTCGCGGCGATCCGCCAGAACACGATCCACCATCTGTCGCGCAGCGCCGACGAGAGCTATGACCGCCTGGGCCTGCCCAGCGTAACAGTCTATGTCACCGATCCCGTGCGCGGCGTCTTGCTGCCTTTGCTCATACGTTAGGCGGTGAACCGGCTATGCCTGAGTTACCTCAGTTCGTGCTCGAGATTCCGCCCGCCGCCGGTGTGGTGGTCGCGCTCGTGCTCTTGAGCCTGCTGATCCAGAAGGAGATGCGGCGCGCCCTGGGACGGCCGGAACCGCTGCGGCGCGCCGGCGATCCGGCGCTCGCGCGCCGCTGGAGTACGGTGGAGAACTGGTTGATCGTCCTGCTGTTCGGGCTGTTTGCACTCGTCGTGCTGGCGCGTCTGCTGAGTTTCGCCGCCTGATGGCTGGCGCTGGGCACGCTGAATGCCGGCATTAGACTGGGAGCGGGCGGGCCTGGCAACCCAGCTCCCTTGTTCGCACATCAGAGAGGCACTGTCTTGGAGAATAATGCTGACGGTTCTCAATGGTCTCTGAATGGAAGCCCTAACCGTTACAAGTGCTCGCGCCCCATGCGGATTCTGATGGTTACGGCGCGCTATATCCCCTATGTCGGGGGTACCGAGATCCATACATACGAAGTGGCGCACCGGCTGGCCGTCGCCGGTCACCATATCACGGTCTTGACGACGGATGTGAGCGGGAACCTACCGCCGGTGGAATACGCGCAGGGGATTCAGGTGGTGCGCGTGCCGGCTTGGCCGGCCAAACGCGATTACTACTTTGCCCCCGAAATCTACCGCATCATCCGCAACGGCCAATGGGATTTGATCCATTGTCAGGGGTATCACACCTTTGTGGCTCCGCTCGCCATGTTGGCTGCCCGGCAAGCGCAGATTCCCTATGTCGTCTCATTCCACTCCGGGGGGCACTCGTCGTCGGTGCGCAACGCTTTGCGCGGGCCGCAGCAATGGCTGCTGCGCCCGCTCCTGGCCCACGCCGAGAAACTGATTGGCGTCTCCTCGTTTGAGACCGAGTTCTTCCAACGGCGGCTGCGTCTCCCGCGCGAGCGCTTCACGACGATCTCCAACGGGTCCTATCTGCCGCGGTCGCCGACCTCGGCCGACAAGCACGACGGCACCTTGATCGTGTCGATCGGGCGGCTTGAGCGGCACAAAGGCCACCACCGGACCATTCTGGCGCTGCCGGAAGTCGCGAAGACGTATCCGGATGTGCATTTGCGGATTGTCGGTTCCGGTCCGTATGGGCCGGCACTCTGGCAACTGGCGGTGCGCTGCGGCATGGCGCGTCGCATTACGATTGGCCCGATTCCCGTCGCCGAACGTTCCAACTTGGCTTCGCTGCTATCGGCGGCCAAACTCGCGATCCTGCTGAGCGACTATGAATCGCAGGGGATTGCCATTCTGGAGGCCCTTTCGCTCGGCATTCCGGCGCTGGTGACCCATACGTCCGGGCTGGTCGAGCTTGCCGACTATGGGTTGGTGCGCTCGGTGCCGCTCAGCAGTACGCCGGAGACGATTGCGGCGGCGATGGTCCAACAGCTCCATCACCCGGTCATCGCGCCGCATGTGGACCTGCCTACCTGGGATCAATGCGCGGCGAGACTACTCCACCTCTATCAAGAGGTCCGCGAAGCCGGTAGTTCGCCCGAACCGGTGGAGCCGGTTAGCCATTCACTGGAGCGAGTTCAGCCATACGGAGATTGAACGATCCATGCACGAAGATTTTGTCACAGTCAAACGCATCATCATCAAGACAACCTCGCCCGGCATCCGGCGCGGCCTGCTGTCCACCCGGGACCGGATGTTGGACTATCACGCGCGCTGGCGCAGCATGCACGGGTGGGAGGGCAGTCTGCCGAGCTTCTTGGTCGTGGGGACGCAGAAGGGCGGGACGACCGAGCTATACGAGCAACTGGTGCAACACCCCCAGGTCAAGTCCGCCTTTGTCAAGGAGGTCCATTACTTCGATGCCAACTTCGACAAAGGCCTTGACTGGTATCGCGCGTTCTTCCCGCAACAGCTTGCGCCGCCCGCCGCGACGCCGGATGTGTGCATCACGGGCGAAGCCAGCCCCTGCTACCTGTTCCATCCCACCGCAGCCCGCCGGGCGCGTATGTCCATTCCCCAAGCCAAGATCATCATGCTGCTGCGCAACCCCGTCAACCGCGCGTACTCGCACTATCACCATGAGGTGCGGTTGGGGCACGAAACACTCCCGTTCGAGGCGGCCATTGCCCAGGAGCCGGAAAGGCTGTGCGGCGAGAAAGAAAAGATGCTGGCCGATGACCGCTACTACAGCGAGCGGTATATGCACTTCTCCTATCTCGCCCGCGGCGTCTACGTCGATCAGGTGCGTACCTGGTTCGAGCATTTCCCCGAGGCGCAACTCCTCGTGCTGCAATCTGAGGATTTCTTCGCGGACATGCCGCGCGTGATGGGCCAGGTCGACGAGTTTCTGGGTATCGACTATGTGCCGCCGGCCAAGCTGGACAAGCACAAAACCTTTCCCTATCGCACGATGGATGAAGGGGTGCGGCAGTATTTGCGCGCCTACTTCGAGCCGTTCAACCGCCAACTGTTCGACTATCTTGGACGCGAGTTTTCTTGGAAATAGGCATGACGACGCGACCTGCCCGGTGCGTTACGGGCGCTACCGGCGGGCAACTTCCTAGCGACCGGAGGGATCCATTTCATGTTCCGAAGTCGAACTCGACCAACGACCATCAACGAGCCCGCGCGGGTGGTTGAGCCGGCGGCCGCGCCCACCCGCGCTGCTGCGTCGCCCGTCCCGGTGACGATCGTCATCTGCGCGCGCAACCGGGGCAGCATGATCGGGCGCTGTCTCGATGCGGTGCTCGACGCGCACCCGGCGGAGATCATTGTGGTCGATGGCAACTCCACGGATGAGACGGCCGCGATTGCGCGCGCCAAAGGCGTGACGGTCGTCTCCGACGACGGCGCGGGTCTCGCCGCCGCGCGCCAGCTTGGCGCCCGCTTGGCCCAGCACGACTATGTGATCTTCGTCGACACCGACGTGGTGGTGGGGACTGAGACATTCCGGCAGATGCTGGACGAAGCGCAGGAGCATCACTACGATGCCTTGCAGGCCGAACTGCGGACCTGGTCGGCAAAGCCGAGTTACTGGCAGCGCGCCGAACGCTGGCGGCGTACCACGCAGATGCGCAAAGGCGTGGCGATGGTGCTGGGCTGCCAGATCACGCTGGTCCGCCGCGAACTGCTCATGCGCGTGGGCTTCGATGCAGCGTTCAAGGGCGCAGCGGAGGATGCCGACTTCTGTCTCCGCGCCCGCGCCGCCGGTGCGGTGATCGCCCATAGCGCCCGCGCCGTGGCCTATCACGAAGACCGGGGCTCGCTCCGCGATTTTGTCATCCAGAAGATGTGGCATGGTCGCGGGCTGGCCCGCCTGGTGGTGCGCCACCGGCGGCGCTACTTGCAGCAGGCGGCGGGGCAAGTCAACACATCCGTCAAGGCGACGAAGCTCAACGCAGCCTATCTGCCCTATATCGTGACCAACTGGAGCTTTACGGCGCTCGGCGTCGGCCTGGAACTGATTCGCATTGCCTGGGACCGTGACCTGCGCCGGCGGCTGGCTGCGGTCGGCAGCGTGTAGACCGTGTCCATCGCCGCGACCCACCGGCAGTTTGCCGCAGAAAGTCTATGTTGAGAACCCTAACCCATCGTCGTGAAGTCGCCATCGCCAGACTGATTTCGCATGTGCGCTTACCGCTCTTTCGGAATGCCTATGCCCTGATGATCAGCACAGCCGTCACATCCGGTCTTGGCCTACTCTATTGGATCCTGGCGGCCCGCTACTATCCCCCGGATAGTGTCGGCCTGAATGCCGCCGTGGTGTCCATGTTGACGTTTCTGGCCGGCGTCGCCCAACTGCCCTTTATGAACGCCATGCTGCGGTTCATTCCGGTGGCGGGGCGCTCCACCGGACGGCTGGTTGGCCGCGCCTACCTGTTGAGCATCGCCGGCGCGACGGTGATCGGCGTGATCTATCTGCTCACCGCCGGGTTCTGGACGCCGGTCCTCGGCTTTCTGCGCCAGGACGTTTGGCTGGCGCTGTGGTTCCTGCTGGGCGTCATCGCCTGGTGCGTGTTCGCCTTGCAAGACAATGTCTTGACCGGTCTGCGGGAGGCCATCTATGTGCCGCTGGAGAATGTGCCCTATGCGCTGGTGAAGGTCGGGCTGCTGGTCTGGTTTGCCCGCCAGTTTGTCACCTACGGCATTCTGGCGTCGTGGACATTCCCCCTGATCGTCATCTTGGCGCCGGTGAACTATCTCATCTTTCGCCGCCTGATTCCCCGGCACATGCAGGCGGCGAACGGGCAGCGGCTTGGCTACAATCTGCGCCAGATTGTCTACTATATGGGCGGCAATTCGCTGGGCGCGCTGTTTTCGCTTGCGGCGACGCGTTTGCTGCCGCTGCTGGTCACGAACCAGGCGGGGTCGCTCGCCAACGCCTACTTCTTTCTGCCGTGGACCATCGCCACTTCGCTCAAGCTGATTGTCGCCAACATGGCTACTTCGTTCACGGTGGAAGTCGCGGCGGACATGTCCAAGCTCCAGGGCTACAGCTACCGATTTCTCATGCATACGACTGCGGTTCTAGTCCTGCCGGTCCTGCTCATGTTAGCGGGCGGCCCCTACATCCTGGCCGTATCCGGCGCAGACTACGCCGCAGCAGGGACGCAACTGCTGCGACTGCTCAGTCTGACCGTGCTGCCGAACATCGTCATTTCCCTCTACATGGGGGTGGCCCGTGTGCAGCAGCGCGTGGCCGGGATCATTTTGGTCCAGGGCGCGCTGTGTGTCCTCACGCTGGGGCTGGGCTATCTGCTGCTCCCCCGCTTTGGCATCATCGGCGTCGGCGCGGCCGTGCTGGTCAGCGAGGGCCTGCTAGCGTTGGTCCTGTTGTGTACGGTCCTGCGGCCGCTCGTGTGGCCGCCGCTGCGGCTCCGCGTGCGCCGTCTATGGCAGGGAGCATGAGATTGCACAACGACATGACGCAGTCGATTGCGCATTCCGCGCGGCCAAGGTTCACACCGCCGGCGGCTTCGTCGCTGCCGGCCTGGGCGCGTCTGCCGGCGCGCGCAGACATCATCAACGTCCTGCTGCTGGTCGCCGCGGTGTGGCTGTGGGCGCTGCCCCTGGCCGGCATCGACGTGCGCCGGATGGACGACACGGGGCTGATCTCGGTGTTGCCGCCCAGGGTGTTGGGCGGGCTGCTGCTCCTCTGCGCCAGTTTCAGTTGGGCGATCTGCCGGCGACCGCTGCCGGTGTGGCTTGTGCCGGTCCACCTGGCGCTGCTGATCTACATGACGTACGGCCTCACGGCCATCTTGTACGATGCCCCGCGCTTTGCCATCGGGTGGAAGCTGGCCGGCATCATGGATTACATCATGCAGACCGGGACCGTCGACGGCCGGATCGACGCCTTCTTTAACTGGCCCGGCTTCTTCATCCTGATGGCCTTCTTTACCCAGATCAGCGGCTTCGACACGCCGGACATCTTTATGACGTGGGCGCCGGTCATCTTCAACCTGCTGTATTTGGGGCCGCTGTGGCTGCTATTCCGCTCGGCGACGACGGATCTACGGCTCGTCTTTGCCGGGATGTGGCTCTACTACCTGGCGAACTGGATCGGCCAAGACTATCTCGCGCCGCAGGCCATCAACTACTTCTTCTACCATACCCTGCTGGCGATCCTGTTGACTTGGCTGCGCGGGGCCGCGTGGCGTCCGAAAGATCTGCTGGCGCGTCTGCGTCCTCTGCGCGTGCCGGGCGCGGCGCGCTTGCGTCCAGTGTGGAACTGGCTGGCGCGCCACAGCGCGGGGGTTGAGCAACCGGCGACGCCGTCCACCCCGGCCCAACGGGCGGCGCTACTGGCTGTCACACTGCTGATCTTGGCGGCGATGGTTACCAGCCATCAGTTGACGCCCTTTGCCACCCTTGCCGCCATCTCGGTGCTAGTCCTGTTCAACCGCTGCACGGTGCTCACCCTGCCGCTGATCCTGGGCACGATGACTGCCACCTGGATCGTCTATGCCGCCAGCCCCTATGTGCATGGGCACATCGAACACATCACCGGCCCGGTGGGGCTGGTGGCGACCAACATCGACGCCAATCTGACGGAGCGATTTCGCGGCAGTCCGGACCACCTCTTGATCAACTATCTGCGCGCGGGGATGTCGCTGGGCATTTGGGTGTGGGCGTTGGCCGGGGGGATCCGCCGCGTACGCAGCGGGCCGCGCGATGTGGCGCTGGCGCTCCTGGCCTGTGCGCCCTTTCCGCTGCTGCTCCTCCAGGCTTACGGGGGCGAGTTGCTGCTGCGGATTTACCTCTACTCCGTGCCGTTTATGGCGTTCTTCTGCGCCGCTCTGTTCTTCCCATCGCCGGCGGCGGGGCGGAGTTGGCGCACGCTGGTCTCGCTCGGGCTGGTCAGCGCGGTCACGTTGGTGGGGTTCCTCTTTACGCGCTACGGCAACGAACGCATGATGTACTTCACCAGCGAGGAAGTGGTGGCGGTGCATCGCCTCTACGCGCTGGCCGAACCCGGCGCGCAACTGGTGGCCGCGACAGGCACGCTGCCGTGGCGGTTTCAAGATTATCGCGCGCTAAAGTACACGACCGTGCCTTCGCTGGTGCGCACCGGCGACGTCGACGCCCTGGCCGAGATCATGGCGAACAAGCGCTATCCGGCCTCGTATCTGATCTTGTCGCGCAGCCAGCAGGCTTCCGGTGAGCTGTTTATCGGCTGGTCGCCGGGCACATGGGAGAAGTTTGTGCAACTGTTACACGATTCGGACAAGTTCGCCCTGATTTACGCCAATGACGCCGCCGAGATATTCGGTTTGCGCGCGGGTTGCCGCCAGGACGCCGGCGGGCGGTACACCTGCGCGTCACCCGTGTCCGGCGGACAATAGCAGAGCGTGTGCTCTAGAGAAGGGCAAAGATGGCAACTGAGCAGGTGAAAGTTCTCTATATCGGTGGGTATGGTCGCAGCGGCAGCACCCTGCTTGTCCGGCTGCTGGGTCAGGTCCGCGGGTTTCAGCCGGTCGGCGAGATGTGGAACATCTGGCAGCGGTCGTTCATCGACAACGAGCTGTGCGGCTGCGGCAGCCCCTTCCATGACTGCGCGTTCTGGGGGGCCGTGGTCGAGGCCGCCTTTGGCGGCTTCCGGGCGGTCGCGCTGGACGAAATCTGCGCCATGCGGCGTGCGCTCCAGAGCCAAGCCTATCTTGTTCCGCTGCTCTATCCCCCGATACGCACGGCGGAACAACAGCGGCTCATTCAAGACTATGCGGCGGTCTTGAGCAAGCTCTACGCGGGCATCCAATCCGTTTCCGGCTGCCAGGCCATTGTCGATTCGTCCAAGGGGCCGCGCTACGCCATGCTGCTGCGCGAGGTCCCCGGCCTTGATCTGCGGATGGCGCACCTGGTGCGCGACAGCCGGGCGGTCGTCTATTCGTGGCAGAAGAAGATGATCAAGCCGGAAGTCTATTGGCAGGCAACCTATATGGACCGGCCCAATCCGGCTGGTGCGGCCATGAACTGGAATCTGACCAACTGGCTGACGCAATCGTTCCACACGCAGGGGGCGGCCTATGCCTTCCTGCGCTATGAAGACCTGATCGCGTCGCCGCGCGCCGGGCTGGCGCGCATGGCGGGCTTCGCCGGTGGGGAACTGGACGAAAGCGAGTTGGACGCGCAAGAGGACGCCGCCAACTTCGCGGTCGACCATACGGCCGTGGGCAATCCCAACCGTTTCCGCCAGGGCAAGGTCGCATTGCGCCGCGACGATGAATGGCGGCACAAGATGCCCAGACCCCAGAAAGCGCTCGTGACCATGCTCACGCTGCCGCTGCTCCGCAAGTACGGCTACCTCCAGCCGCCACCCGTGCAAGCGCGGGACTTTGCTCTTTGAGCGTACAGTGCGCTGCATCCATGCCGTGGCAATAGCAGCCTTACAAAGCGGAGAGACCACATGACCAGTTTGCGCTTCGTTCGTCGACTTACCGGCTACCGCGGAGGGATCCGCTATCCCAACGTCGTGCTGATGGTGGGGATCGCCCTGGTGTTGGGGGTGGTGTGGTGTGAGGCGGTCTACGCCCAGGACGAGGGCGGCCCCCACGCGGCGATCACGCTGGAAGCGCCAGCGCAGGTGGAAGCGGGCGCGGTGATCTCGGTCACGCTGCGCTTGTCCACGCCGCTGACGGTCGGCGGGTGGGAAGCCGAGTTGCGCTTCGACCCGGCGGGGGCGGAGTTCGCCGGGTTCTACCCGGCTGCGCCCGCCGGGGAGAGCAGCGTGGGACGGCTGCTGCTGCCCCAACTGCCCACCGGGAGCGCGGTGGGGGTCTACACGTGCGCCACGGCTCCCTGCCTGGAACGGCGTGAAGTGCAGGCGGCGGGTGTGGAGACTGAGCCGGGCGTACTGGGGGTGGTGGAACTGCTGGCGCTGACGCCGGGTGCGGTGGAGGTGGCGCTGTCGCACGTGCAGGTGGTGGATGCGGCGGGGACCCCACTGCCGGTGAGGCTGACGGCGGACCGCGTCACGGTGCAGGTAGGGAGTGGGAGCGACCGCGTGGTTGCGCCGGCCTCGGCGTGGCCGGCGCGCACAAGCGTCGCCGTCGCCGCCGATGTGGCTGACGTGGCGGCGGCGGACGTGACCGCTGGGGGCGGGGTGACTCATGCAGATGTGATGGAGGTGGCGCTGGCCTGGGGGGATGGCCGCGAGCAAGGCGACCCGTGTGGGTGGGATGGGCAGGCGGTGGACATCAACGGCGACGGCTGTGTGGACATCGCGGATGTGCAGATCGCCGCCGCGTTGGCGGGGCCAGCGGACTTACCGGCCGCGCCGCAACCGCCCGCGCCCTCCGAGCAGGACGACAGCGCCCCACGTCTCTATGTGCCCTTCATCACGGGCCAGGGCGCACTTGACGCGGCCGCCTTGCCGCCCGCGGCCGGTTCTATCGCCGCCCTTGGCGCGGATGTAACCATCACCTTTACGGTGAATTCTGCCCTCGATACGGCGGATGCGCAGGTCGGCAACGGGGTCTGCCTGACGGCGTCCGGCGTCTGCACGCTGCGCGCAGCCATCGCCGAAGCCAATGCCCAGCCGGGGGCCAACGCGATCCTGTTCAACATCCCCGGCAGTGGGGTGCACACCATTCAACTGGGCAGCCGTCTGCCCACCATCAACGATGAGGCGGGCGGCGTACTCATCGACGGCTATAGCCAGCCGGGGGCCACGGCCAACACCGACCCCAGCATCAGCAACGCCCAACTGCGCATCGAACTGCGCGGCAACGGCAGCGAACAGTTCGACGCGCTCGCCATCATCTCAGCGGGCAACACGGTGCGCGGCTTGGCGATCTACAACTGCAAACGCGCCTTCTGGGTCTATGGGGTGGGCGCGCATGACAACGTCATCGTGGGCAACTTCATCGGCACCGATGCCGCGGGCAGCTTTCGCTTTACCGTCACGTCGCAGAAACAGGCGCACGGGGTGCATGTTGAGCAGGGGGCCTATGGCAACCGCATCGGCGGGGTGCTCCCGGCGGAACGCAACGTGGTAGCGGGCAATGCGCGTCACGGCGTGGGGTTCTGGCATGTGGGGACGAACGAAAACGTCATCTACAACAACCTCGTCGGCCTCAGCCCCAACGGCCAGGGCGGCTTATCCAACCGCGTCCACGGGATTGACCTCAACTATGGGGCTTCCTATAATGTCGTGGGCGGCGTTGGGCCGGGCGAGCGCAATGTGATTGCCGGCAACAACGGCTCCGGCGCGGAGGTTTCCCACACCGGGGACACGACGCAGAATCAGATCATCGGCAACTATATCGGCACGGATGCCGGGGGCAACGCGGCCCCCGCGTTTGCCGCCAATGGCGGGCATGGCGTGTCGCTCAAGGACCGTGTGGCGAGCAACCTGGTGGCGCACAACGTTGTCGGCGGCAGCCGCAGTGGCGGCGTGTTTGTCGACAACTTTGGGACCTGCTGCACGAGCGATAACGTCATCGAGCATAACCGGGTCGGGATCGGCGTCAATGGTGGTAACATCCCCAATTCGCTATTTGGCATCGCGGTGAATGCGCCCCAGACGCGCATTGGACCCGGCAACATCGTCGCCAATAACCCCGTGGGGGTCCAGATTGACACGGCCCAGAGTTGGAGCGCGACGATTACCCAGAACTCGATCTTCGGCAATAGCGGTCTCGGGATCGACCTGACGCCCTGGGCGCAGGCGAATACGACGGACCCAAAGCTGCCGGTGCTGCAACAGGCGACGACGTCGTCGGTCACCGGAACCACGTGCGCCGGCTGCGTCGTTGAGATCTTCATCGCCGACGCCGCCGCAGGTGCGTATGGGGAAGGCCGGACGTTCGTCGGCAACAGAACGGCGGCAGCCGACGGCAGCTTCGTCGTGGCCGTCACGGGGGTGCAAGACGGCGACGCGGTCACGGCCACCGCGACCGACGCCGCCGGCAGCACCACCGAGTATGCGCTGAACCTGACGGTTGCCGAACCAAAGCCGTGGCAACAGGTGTTTGCCGTGCCGGGCCGGATCGAAGCGGAGGATTACCGCGAGGGCGGCGAGGGCACGGGCTATCATGACACGACCGCAGGCAACAGCGGCCGCGTCTATCGGAATGACGGCGTGGACATTGAGGTGACGCAAGATGCCAACGGCGCGTACGATGTGGGGTGGATTGCGCCCGGCGAATGGTTGGCCTATGCTGTCAACGTCGCCCAAACAGGAACCTATCAGTTGGCGGCGCGCATGGCGACGCCATCGGCGGGCAAGCGCTTCTACCTCGCCGTCGATGGGGCCAACGTGAGCGGTTCGGTCACCATTCCCTGGACGGGCGGCTGGCAAAACTGGGTGAACGTGACCGTCTCGCTGCCGCTGACCGCCGGGCCGCACGCCATTCGCCTGGTCGCCGAGACCGATCGCTTCAACGTCAACTATCTCGATTTTGCCTGGGCCGGGAACTAATCCGAAGGCGGGTGAGATTCTCGATGGGGTTTCCGGCTTGGCGCTTACAACCCATTCCAGCCGCTTCGCGCACCGTTGATCGGATGGCTCTAGTGCAATTGAGGTGGCCTGTTGTCATCGTCGTGGCGGCGCTGGCTTCCGCCCGGCTCGTCGAGTATGACGTGGCCGGGCCGGTGCGCGCCGTAGTCACGCTGGGGTTTCTGCTCATCTGCCCGGGTATGGCGTACATCCCGTTGCTGCGGTTGCAGCAGCCTGTCTACGCGGTGGTCTTGGCGGTGGCGTTGAGTTTGGCGCTTGATTTACTGGTGGCGACGGCGGTGCTCTACGGCGGGTGGTGGTCGCCGGCCTTGATCCTAAGCATCCTCATCGTGCTCAGTTTGATCGGCGCACTCGCCCAGGTGGTAGTTTGGTACAACTCCCGGCGCAAACGCGATTGAGCCATCAGCGAGTCGAATCCCGCGGGGCAGGCGCGACGCCTGCCCTGTTGTTATTGGCGCGGGGAGGAGAGGAAAAAAATAGGTACTTTGCGGCGGTGCGAAATCGAGTACAATAGGAGGTGCGCGATAACGTTGCACAAACCGTTGACCTTGTCTGTCCCAGCAGCGGCGGAGCGGGCACGCAATCGTGCAGTGAGACTGGTCGCAGGTTTCATCCCAGTGCGCATTACCCGTGTGCGTCGGCGGGAGTTGACCGTGGATTGTCTCATTCTTCACCACCTTCCATGAGTGCTACATCTCACAAAGGAGTCGTATATGCAGAAGCAGCGATGGCTTATATTGACATTGGTGTTGATTGCCGCGCTGACTGTGGGCGCGTGCGGTGGGGGGCAGGCGCCCGCCGCTGAACCCGCAGCCGCGCCAACCGAGGCTCCCGCGGAGCCGACTGTCGCACCGACGGAGGCCCCGGCAGAGCCGGCGGCCGAACCGACCGCCGAACCGACCGTCGCGCCTGCCGAGGAGCCGGCGGCGGACGAAGGTCCCGCGCTGACGATCTGGGCGGACGACACGCGTGCGCCGGTGCTCTCCGAGTTGGGGGCCGCCTTTGAGGCGCAGTACGGCCTGAAGGTCGTCGTGACGGAGAAGGCGTTCGCGAACATCCGTGACGACTTCAAGGTGGCCGCGCCCACCGGTGAGGGGCCGGACATCATCATCGGCGCGCACGACTGGTTGGGCGAATTGGCCGAAAATGGCCTGCTGTCCGAGATCGACTTGGGGGCCAAGGCCGACTCGTTCCTGCCCGCCGCAGTACAGGCCTTTGTCTATAAGGGCAAACTCTACGGGATGCCCTATGCCACGGAAAATGTGGCCTTTGTCTACAACCCGGAGATGGTGACCGAGGTCCCGACGACGTGGACCGCGGTCAAGGAACTGGCCGCACAACTGGAGGCGGACGGCGTGGTGGAGCAGGGTTACATCATTCAGGAGAACGACCCCTATCACTTCTTCCCGATCCAGACGGCGTTTGGCGGCTACGTCTTTGGGCTGACCGCCGAGGGCTATGACCCGACCGATGTGGGTATGGACAACGAAGGGTCGCTGGCCGCGGCGGCGTGGCTGGACAGCATGTACAAGGAAGGCCATCTCACGGCCGGCGCGGCCATCAACTATGATCTGATGCACGCGGCCTTTGAAGGCGGGCAGGCGGCCATGATGATCACCGGGCCGTGGGCGCTGCCGCGCATTAAAGAATCGGGTGTCCCCTATGCCGTGGCGAAGCTGCCGGGCGAGACGCAGGACGCGCAGCCGTTCTTGGGCGTGCAGGGCTTCATGGTGAGCGCGTTCAGCGATGACGTGCTGCTGGCCCAGACTTTCTTGCAGGAGTTCGTCGCAACCGACGAAACCATGCAGGCGATCTTCGCGGCGGACCCGCGGCCGTCGGCCTACTTGCCGGTGCGCGACGCCATCGAAGATGTGGACATCACCGCCTTTGCCGAGGCGGGGGCTAACGGTCTACCCATGCCCGCGATCCCTGAAATGTCGGCGGTGTGGAGTTCCTGGGGCAATGCCATGCAGTTGATCGGTCAGCAGACAGAAGCGCCGGACAAGGCCTTTACGGACGCGGCCGAACAGATCCGGGGCGCGATCGCAGGCCAGTAGTTATGGCCGCCACCGCGAATGTGAAGCCAGGGGACGCGCCAGCGTCCCCTGGTTCACTCTTCAACGCCACGTCGATCACCGCTTGGCTGTTCCGCTTGGGCGGCCTGGCGCTGGTAGATGCCTGTGCCATCTACCTCCTCTATAACATGTTTCGGGATGGCGTGTGGCAGTTCGGCGCAGTGATTGCGCTGGTCACCGTCTTGATCAACCTGATCTTCCTGTGCGAAGACCTCTACCCGCTGCGCTGGGTCTCGCCCGGCCTGGCGCTGCTCATCATCGTTGTCGCCTATCCCATCCTCTCGACTGTCTATATTGCTTTTACTAACTACGGCGACGGTCACCTGCTGACCAAGCCGGTCGCGATCCGGCTGATCGAGCAGGAGACGTACCTGGCGGAAGACGGCATCGTGTACGACTGGACCGCCTATGTGTCGCCGGATGGGCAGTATCTGTTGTGGCTGGCGTCGCCGGACACGGGCGAGAAGTTCGTGGCGCGGCCGGGACAGCCGGTGGAGCCGGCTGAGGGCGACGCGCCTGCGGAGATCGACGGCTATCGGCAACTGAACAACATCGAGCGGCTGCGCCACACCCAAGCGTTGACGGCCCTGACTTTTGGCGAAGCGCCGGCGCTGTTCCAGGTGAGCCAGACGCAGATCGGCAAGGCCGCCCAGTATGCGCGCCGCTATATCTATGACGCGGAGCAGGACATCATCACCGACCAGCAGACGGACAAGGTCTACCGGCCGGTGGTCGGGACCTTTACGGCGGACGACGGCAGCCAGTTGATCCCCGGCTATCAAGTGCCCATTGGCGCGCAGAACTTCACCCGTCTGTTCACCACACCGTCCTTGCGCGAGCCGTTCATGTTGGTCTTCGGCTGGACCATCGTGTATGCGGTGGCGACGGTGCTGCTTACCTTTGGGTTGGGGACCTTCTTGGCGATCATGTTTGATGTGCCGGAGATGCCGTTCCGGCGGACGTTGCGCTCGCTCCTGTTGATCCCCTATGCGGTGCCGGCCTTCATCAGCGTGCCGATCTGGGTGGGCCTGCTGAATCCGCAGTTTGGCGTGATCAGCCAGTTCTTGCTCAACATCTTTGGCTGGGCGCCGCCGTGGTTTGCCAGCCCGTACTGGTCCAAGATCGGCATTCTGCTGATCCAGTTGTGGCTGGGGTTTCCCTATATGTTTGTCATCGTGACGGGGGCGCTCCAGGCGCTGCCGCGCGATATCTATGAGGCGGCGGATATCGACGGCGCGCGGGCCTGGGCCAAGTTCCAGAACATTACCCTGCCGCTGTTGCTGATCACGGTGGGGCCGCTGCTGGTGGCGTCGTTCGCCTATAACTTCAATAACTTTGTGGTGATCTATCTGTATAACCTGGGTGGGCCGCCCATGAGCGGCACGTCGTCGCCGGTGGGCCATACGGACATTCTGGCGACCTACACCTTCCGCATTGCGTTTGCCAGTGGACGCGGGGCCGATCTGGGGTATGCGGCGGCGATCACGGTGGTGATCTTCTTGATCCTCATGGTGATCACCTTCTTCCAGTTCCGCTTCACCAACATGCTGGAAGAGAGGTCCGAAAATGTCTAGTGGACGCTACACAACATCGGTGGGGACGCCCGGCTCGATCAGCCGTCAACAGCGGGTCGCGCTGGCGCTGCGGATCGTGTTGGCGCTGGCCATGCTCTTCTTTGCGCTGTTCCCGGTCGTGTGGATCTTCTCGGCGTCGATCGACCCGTCCAATTCGTTGGCGAATCAGCGGTTGATCCCGCCCAACATGACGTTTGAGAATTACCGGAGCC
>CAYJQA010000026.1:9973-20030 GCA_964372065.1 uncultured Litorilinea sp. | reverse complement strand
CCCACCAAGGGCATGAAGCGCACCTCCTCGGGCCAGATCAGCACAGCCGTCGGCACGCTGGACCAACTCGCTGCGCTCAGCGACGAGCTTTCCGACGATCAGCGCCGCGTCCTGACCATCATCTTCGAGCAGCGCCAGTTGGAAAAGCTGCGCGGCACCTATGTGGATGCGCTGCCCCTGCTGATCAACCCGCTGACTGGGCGCGTCCACACCAGCTTCAACCAGACCGGCGCGGTCACGGGGCGCATGAGCAGCAGCAACCCGAACCTGCAGAACATCCCCATCCGCACCGAGTTGGGCCGTGAGATCCGGCGCGCCTTTATCACGCCGTCCGGCTGGCGGCTCATCTCCGCCGACTACAGCCAGGTGGAACTGCGTGTGTTGGCGCACATCGCCGGGGAGAAGGGGCTGATCGACGCCTTCCTCGCCGACCACGACATTCATGCCGCGACCGCGTCCAAGCTCTTTGGCGTCCCGTTGGACCAAGTGACGCGCGACCAGCGCGGTCTCGCCAAGACCATCAACTTCGCCACCATCTACGGCGTCAGCGAGTTTGGCCTCAGCAGCCGCACCGAAATGAGCCGGATGGAAGCGCGCCAGTTCCTGGACCAATACTTCGTCACCTATCCGCGCATCCGCGATTACATCGCCGACACCATCCGCATGGCGAATGAAGTCGGCTACGTCAGCACGCTGCTGGGCCGCAAGCGCCTCTTCCCGGAGCTACAAAACCAGCGATTGCCCTATAATCAGCGCCAGGCCGTCGAACGCGCGGCCATCAACGCGCCGATTCAGGGGACCGCCGCCGACATCATGAAGATCGCCATGCTCCATGTGCACCAAGCCCTGCGCGGCGGCAACTATCGCGCGCGCATACTGCTGCAAGTGCACGACGAACTGGTGCTGGAAGCGCCCACCGACGAGGAAGCCGCGATCGTGGCGCTCGTCCGGGAAACGATGGCATCCGCCTACACGCTGGTTGTTCCGCTCAAGGTCGACGTGGAGGTCGGCCCCAACTGGTATAACCTGGAGCCGGCCTAGTCGCCCGCCGCTTATGCACAAAGACACACTATGTACTCTATTGGGGGCCGCGCTGCAAGCGGCGCAGTCGGACGGGAGTCTGCCCCCCTTTGACCCGCCCGCGATCGGCGTTGAGCGACCCCGGCAAGCGGACCACGGCGACTATAGCTCCAACGTGGCGATGGTCGCTGCCGCGGCCGCGCGCAAGTCCGGCAGCAACAACCTCAACCCGCGCCAGGTCGCCCAGGCGTTGGTCGACCACCTGCCCGCCGGCGGCATGATCGACGGCGCTGACATCGCGGGACCGGGCTTCATCAACCTGCGCCTCGCGGATGGCTGGCTGCAGGACCAGGTCGCGACCATCCTGGCCGCCGGGCCGGCCTACGGCAACATCGACCGCGGGGCCGGTCAACGCTGGCAGGTCGAATATGTCAGCGCCAATCCCACCGGCCCCATCCACTATGGCGGCGGACGCAACGCCGTGTTGGGCGACTCGCTGGCTAACGTGCTGGCAGCCGCCGGCTACACCATCCAGCGCGAGTTTTATGTCAATGACGGCGGCAGCCAGTTTGCCGCCTTTGCCGTCAGCCTCTATGCGCGCTATCTCCAGCAGTTCGGCCGCGACGAGCCTATCCCGGAAAACGGCTACCCCGGCGAGTACATGGTGGACTATGCGCGCCGCGTCGTCGAGCGCGTTGGCGACAGCCTGCTCGCGCTAGACCGCGACGCGGCCATCGCCGCTATCCGGCCCCTCGGCCGCGAGATTGTCCTCCACGACCTGAGCGCAGAACTGCGCCTGATCGGCGTCGCGTTCGACAACTGGTTTAGCGAGCAGAGCCTCTATGACGAGGGGCTGGTGCAGCAGGCGCTGGACTTGCTTGACAAACGCGGCGAACTGGCGCGGCGCGACGGCGCGGTCTGGTTCCTGGCCTCCAAGTATCCGAAGAACGAAAAAGACGAGGTTGTGGTGCGGTCGAACGGCCTGCCCACCTACCTAGCCAGCGACATTGCCTATCACTATGACAAGTTCATCCGCCGGGGCTTTGACCGCGTTGTCAATGTGTGGGCAGTGGATCACCAGGGCCACGTACCGCGTATGGCCGCGGTGATGCAGGCGTTGGGTCTGGACCCTGACCGGCTCGTCATCTTGATGTACGACCTGGTGAAGCTCCTCCGCAACGGCCAGGAGGTCAAGCTTAGTAAGCGAGCCGGCACGATCATAACGATCGGCGACGTTGTGGGCGAGGTGGGGCCCGACGCGGTCCGCTACAACTTGCTCACGCGCAGCCCGGAAAGCGCCGTCGAATTTGACCTCGACCTGGCGGTGCAGCAAAACAACGAGAATCCCGTCTATTACATTCAGTACGGCCACGCCCGCATCTGCTCCATCTTGTCTCGCGCGCTGGAGGTGGGCTTCGACATTAGCGACACGACCGCGCCGGGCGGCGTGCTGCGCCGGCTGACCCACCCCTCCGAACTGGCGCTCCTGCGCAAGATGCTGGAGTTGGAGGAGCAGATCGAGTTGGCGGTGGATAAGCTCTCCCCCCACAACTTGACGCACTATGCCCTTGACCTGACGCGCGTCTTCAGCGCCTTCTATCGTGACTGCAAAGTCATTGACGCCGACGATCTCGAGTTGAGTCGAGCCCGCCTCTTGCTCAGCCGCGCTTGCCGGGTGGTGCTCGCCAAGGTGCTGGCGCTGATCGGCGTGTCGGCTCCGGAAACCATGTAAGTAACCTTGGATCGGTGAACCACGACTTATGGCTATTGCGTCCTATCGCGTTCTTGTAAGTGACTCGCTCTCCGAGGCTGGGCTACGCCCCCTGCGTGAAGCTTCCGGCATTGAGGTAGACCAGCGCACAGACCTGAGCCACGCCCAACTGCTCGACGTGATCGGCGAGTACGATGCTCTCCTGGTGCGTAGCAGCACCACGGTGTCCGCCGATGTGCTGCAAGCCGGCAAACGGCTGCGCGTCGTGGGCCGGGCCGGGGTGGGTGTCGACAATATCGACGTGGACGCGGCCACGCAGGCAGGCATCATCGTCGTCAACGCGCCCACCGGCAATGTGGTTGCCGCGGCGGAGCATACCGTCGCGCTGCTGCTCTCGCTGGCGCGCCTCATCCCCCAAGCCGACGCCCATGTGCGCGCCGGGAAGTGGCAGCGCAGCCGGTTCTTGGGTGTGGAAGTTCGCGACAAGGTCTTGGGGTCCATTGGCTTTGGCCGTGTGGCCCAGGAGGTCATCCGCCGCGCCCAGGGTCTTGGTATGTCGGTCGTCGCCTTCGACCCCTATGTCACGGCGGACTATGCCGCCCAACGCGGCGTGCGCCTGGTCGATCTCCCGGCGCTGCTGGCCGAATGCGATTTTCTGACCGTGCATGTCCCCTTGACGGCCCAGACGACCAACCTCATCGACCGAGCGCAACTGCAAACGATGAAGCCGACAGCGCGCGTGCTCAATGTGGCGCGCGGCGGCGTCATCAACGAGCTTGCGTTGGTCGAGGCCATTGAAGCGGGCGAGATTGCCGGGGCTGCGCTGGATGTCTTTGTGGATGAGCCGCTGCCCGCCGACAGTCCCTTGCGGCGCAGCGACAAGATCATCCTCACGCCGCATCTGGGCGGCAGCACCCTCGAAGCGCAGGACCAGGTTGCCGAAGATGTGGCCTTGCAGGTCGTGGACGTGCTCAACGACCGCCCAGCCCGTTATGCCGTCAACGCGCCCATCATTCCGCCCAAGGACCTGGACTTTTTGATCCCGTATATTGATCTGGCCGAACGGTTGGGGCGCTTTCTCCAGCAGATCGGCGGCCAGGGTGGTTTGGACCGCATCGAGGTGACCGCCCACGGCGCATTGGCCGAGTTCGATTTGGCCTTCATCAAGGCTGCCGCGATCAAGGGCTTGCTCAGCGATGTCGTCAATATCCGCGTCAACTTGGTCAACGCCGCGCTGCTGGCCGAACGTCGCGGCGTGGACCTGGTGGAGCGTAAGGTCCACCAGCACGAGACGCGCTACGAAAACATGCTCTCGGTGGGCGTTTCGACCCCCAGCGAGGATTGGACGGTGCGCGGCAGCGTGATCCAGGGCGAGCCGTACATCGTGGGCATCAACGACCAGTGGGTGGATTTCCCGGCCAGCGGCAATCTACTCCTCACATCGCACCGCGACCGCCCCGGCATCATCGGTCGCGTCGGGACCATGCTGGGCGAGGCCGACGTCAACATCAGCTTCATGCATGTAGGTCGGCGCGGGCCGCGGATGGACGCGATCATGGTGTTGGGCACGGACGAGCCTTCCTCGCCCGAGATTCTCGACATGCTCAAAGCCGTCAGCCACATCAACTGGCTTAAGGCAGTCACCCTTTGACCGGCGACTTGCCGTGTCATTTCAAGCACCGGCCATGCCCGTTCTGCCTGGCGTATGACAACATCACGGGACCGTATGGCTAGAGCTACAATGCACCCATCTTCGAGAACGCCGCTGCGTAAGGTCTGGCAGTTGCGGGCGCTGCTGGCGGCTGCGCTGATTTGGGCCGGGCCAACGTTGGCCTGCGGCAGTTTCGCGCCGCGCCCCACGCCCACCCCGACGCTGCCGCCAACCGCGCCGGCTGTGGTCGCGCCGCTCACCACGCCCGCCGCCCAGGATGTTGCGACGCCGCTGCCCCAAGCCCCTACGGAAACGCCGACCCCGGAGGTGACGCCCACCTTTACGCCGACGCCGCTGCCGGGGACCGCCCTGGCGGCTGGTCAGCCGGCGCGCGTCACAGCCCCCGCCGGTCTCAACTACCGGGAGTCGCCCGCATCCGGGGCCGCGCTCATCGGCCAGTTCGGCACAGGCCAGCGCGTGACGATTCTCGAAGGCCCGGTCGTGGCCGACGGCTTTACCTGGTGGAAGATCGACGACGGCTCCGGCGCGGCCGGCTGGGCCGCCGATGGCGACGGCGAGACCGTCTGGCTCAGCCCGCAGCTCGGCGAACCCCAACCTGCCAATCGCACCCCACGTGTGGGCGACCGTGTCCAGGTCACCGGCGGGCAGTTGAGTATCCGCGCCGTCCCCGGCACCGATGGCGCGTTGCTGACGCGCGCCGAGCCGGGTCAGGAGTTCACCGTACTAGCCGGACCGCAGGCGGTGGACGGCTTCAACTGGTTCCAGATTCGGTCGGATGACGGCGGCGTCGAGGGGTGGGCCGCTGACGGCGACGGTTCCGCCCGCTGGCTCAGTCCCCTCGAATAACGCACGCAGGATCACCCAGCAGAATACGACTGCGCCCCGCCGGTTAGGTTAACCGGCGGGGCGTTCGTTTGGGGCGCGCACTTGCCCGCCAATGCAAGACGGGATGGCGTCGGTCGCGCCACCCCGTCTTGCCGATCAAAGGAAGGAGCTACTCGGAGTTAGTTCAGGTTGGAAGGGATATGCAGTACCTGGCCGGCATAGATGAAGTTCATATTGTCGATACCGTTGTAGCTGGCCAACGTGTACACGTTGACGCCGTACTGCTCGGCAATATAGCTCAGCATGTCGCCGCCCTGCACAGTGTAGGTGCGCTCACGCATGGCCGTCTCCGGCCCGACTTGCGGCTCGCGGGCCGGGCCGTCTGCCCGGTCGTCCGCCATCACAGGGCCGCCCGGTAGGTCCTCGTGCATGGGCATGCCCATACCCTGGTTACCGCAGCCGGGAATGTCGAACTTCTGGCCCACATAGATATAGTCGGGATCGTCGATGCCGTTGGCCCGCACCAGCTCCGCGCTGGAGATGCCGTATTGGTCGGCAATGTAACCCAGCGTGTCGCCCGGCTTGACCACGTAGACACAGGCATCGCCCTCCGGCCCGGTCGCCCAGGTGGGGCCACCCGTGCCGCCCATCGGCTGCCCGCCGCCCACGGACTCACAGGCGCGCAGCGCAATAGCGTCCAGGTTCAGGTCCATCTCCACATTGGTGATGGCCCATTTCTTCCACCCGCGGATGTACAGGAACGCCGTCTGCGCCGGAGCCTCAAACTTCACTTTCACCTGCGCCAGCGGCACGGGCTGCGTCCGCACGGCGATCGCGCCGACCTCCAGCACTTCCCAATCGTCGTCGTCCACGTGCCGCCAGTCGGACTGGGCCGCCAGCGCCGCCTGCACCGCAAAGCGATTCGGATCCTCTTCGTTGCCCTCACCGCGCAGTTCGCCGCGCAGGATCAGTTCATACATCTTACCCGGCTGTAAGCCGTCGATGCGCTGATAGATGCCCGCATAGCGGTCGGCGTCAGTCGGGTAGACGGCCTCGGTGTTGATCTCGATCAACTGGCCGTTGTGCCCGTCGGCGATCACGACGTCCCACTGCTCCTGATAGAAGCCATAGTTGGCCGCGCCGCCGTTGGTGAATGCACCCCAGCCGCGTCCCACATCGCCCCAAGCGGTCGCGTTGAAGCCCTGCTCAAACGACCCGTTGTAGACCAGGTCGTCGCCATTGCAGACCAGCGGGCCTGCGTCCACGGCCGTCCACGGACCCTGATAGCTAGGACCCTGGTTGTCCGAACCCTGTGGGTGCGGACCGTCGCCCACGGGACCACCGATGCCGGTCATGGGCAGCGCCGGTCCGGGGACCATGCCGTCGGCCTTGGGCAGCGCCGCTGAAGGCCCGGTCAGTTCAATCGAATCTAGGTTGACGTCAAGCTCCTCACCCGCCACGCCCCACTTCTTCCACACGCGCACAAAAACGGTGATGACTTCGCTGTCCGGGACTAAGTTGGTAATGAAGCCGCTCACGCCGCCGGGTTCGTCGCGTTCATAGTAGGTGTTCCAGCCCACGTCGGACCAATTCTCCACGTCGCGCCAGTCGGCATTGGGCCCGTCCAGAAAGCCCACCTGCACGCTGTAGCGCCACGGGTCCCCCGCCTGGTTCGTCGTGCGGATGATGCCTCGCAGCGAGAACTTGTACTTGGCACCCGGGACTACACGCACGGTCTGCGAAATACCCGCATAGCGGTCATTGTCGCCGGCGGCCAGCCCCTTGGTGTTGATCTCGATCAACTGGCTGTGCTTGCCTTCGGCGACCACGGCTTCCCATTGGTCCTCATAGAAGCCGTAATTGGCCGCGCCGCCATTGGTGAAACAACGCCATTGCGCGCCCACGTCGCCGCAACCGGCCACGGCAGCAAAACCGTGCTCAAAGCCGCCGTTGCTCAACAAGTTGCCGTCCGAGGCGCGCGAAATCCGCGGCAGCGCCGCAATCAACACCAAAAGCACAATAATCGTCACACCAAACGCCACGCTCACGGCGCGCCGTTGCTTGGAGAGCATGGTGCGTATCCACGCCTGCGTGCCCTCACGTACTCGCTCTGTTCGATGTCGGATTTCTTCCCGCATCGTGGGACCTCCTCGTTGTCAGCAATCCATGTCTTCAGACGGGTCGACGCAGTCTGCTCTGTCGGCAGCCGGACACTGCGCCGTTAACAACACCTTGTCATCCTCTATGCCGCGACCGTCTGGGTCTCCCCATGACGCGATAAATTCGGTTTGTGATCCGCCGATCGCCGAATCCCAGATGGTGGGATCGGCATGGCCAATCTGCTTCCAAACAACTCGGTTTTGCGGGAACGGGAGTTGTATTCACCGAAGAACCGCCGGACAACGGTTGCTTCGCACCACTCCCTGTTGGGTTATGATCATCAAGACGGAAAGATTGCGAGAGCGATACGGGCAATTTGGCAGATTTCGTCACATTTGCCAGGAAGTTTTCGCGACGGGCGGCGCGATGTCAGAAATCATGGCTTCCCACCGGGCGCGCCAACGCGACACGGCGGACCGAGGTGTTTACTCGGTCCGCCGCGCGGTATCAACTTAGGTTCGGTTAGTGGGATTAGGCGGGTTGGAGCATCGCGCCGAGGTTTCGCAGCGTCTGCTCCAGGACCAGCACGGCCTGCCAGTATTCTGTCAGGTCCAAGTGCTCATGCGGGGTGTGATCCAGGCTGCTGTCGCCCGGCCCGTAGGCCACGATAGGACAGCGCCATACTGGAGCGACCACATTCATGTCGCTCGTGCCGGTCTTGACCACGAAGCTGGGTTTCTCGGCGGGCGCGATCTCACGGACGGCAGCCAGGAAACTGCGCACCAGGAGCGGGTCGCGCTCACTGCGCCAGGCCAGCTCGTACCCGCGGAAACAGAGGTCAATCGTGAGTTGCGGCCCGGCGACCGTGACGCGCAGTTCTTCGGATTCCGACAGGCCGTCCACTCGCGGCGGCTCGACGCCTGCCCGTTCCGCCGCCCACGCCACCACGGCCCGCGTCAACTCGAGCGCGTCGCCCTCCAGCGGCAGGCGGATGCCGATCTGGGCGGCCACGCGATCGTCCAGTTGCTCGGTCACGTCCGTGTGCAGCCGCCGCAGACTCGGCGCAAGCTGGTCAAACGTGCGCGTGCGCCCGGCGTTGAAACGCTCGGCATACCCCGCGGCCCAGTTCCACAGGTCGACTGCGACCGTCGCCACACCCGCATCCGGCCCCGCCGTATGCGCCATAGGTTGGCGCGCCGCCATCTCGACCAGCAGACGCCCCTTATAGCCCAGCGTCACGCGCTGCCAGCCGCTCGGCTCGCCGATAATGCAGACCGCGGGAACCGGTTCGCGGCGACCGTCAAAACGCGCCCGGATAAAGCGCGCCCCCTTGCTGGTAGCCGCTTCTTCTTCCACCGCGCCCACCACGACCACCTTGACGCCGTGCTGGTCGGCCCACTCCGCGCCCAGGCGCGTCGCCGCTGCCGCAAAGGTCGCCAACGGTCCTTTGGCGTCCACACTGCCGCGGCCGTAGAGCACCGACCCGGACGCCCCTTCTTCGATCCGCACCGGGATCGCGCCGGGGACTGTATCAATGTGGCCCAGCAGCACGATCACCTGGCCGGCATCCTCCGGCCCCAGTTCGCCCACCGCATTGCCCGCAGCGTCCACAAAGGCGCGGGCATAGCCCAGGTCAGTCATCTGCGCCACCAGCCACTGCGCCGCCGCGGCTTCCTGGCGCGAGACGGACGGGATCGCCACCAGCCCATGCACCAGCGCGACGGCCTGGCCGCGGTCGAGTTGTTGCGTCATCGTCGCGTGGCCCTAGTCCGCGGGTAGGACCGCGGCCAGCGCCTGCACGCCCGCCTCGATCTCGTCTTCGCCGATGATCAGCGGCGGCAGGAAGCGAATCACGTTCGCGCCCGCCGGCAGCGCCAGCACGCCGTGCTCGTCCATCAGCGCCTTGAGGTAGCGCCCCGCCTTCTCGCGCAGTTCGATCCCCACCATCAGCCCCATCCCGCGAATCTCGCGGACGATGGTGCGGCCGTCGAGCACTTCGTGCAGGCGCGTAAAAAGCGTCTCGCCCATGGCGGCGGCCCGTTCGATCAGCCGTTCGTCCTGGTAGACTTGGATCGCGGCCAGCCCTGCCGCACACGCCAACGGGTTGCCGCCAAAGGTCGTGCCGTGTGCGCCCGCATAGAGCGATGCCTGCACCTGGTCGGTGTAGACAATCGCGCCCATGGGAAAACCGCCGCCGATGCCTTTCGCCAGGCACATGATGTCCGGCGTCAGCCCATAGTGTTCGTGGGCGAACCAGCGCCCCGTGCGGCCAAAGCCGGTCTGGATCTCGTCCAGCATGAGGAGCGCGCCGCGCTCATGGCACAGTCGCTGTGCGCCCTGGAGGAACTCGGCGTCGCCCACATGGACGCCGCCCTCGCCCTGCACCGGCTCCAGCACCACGACCGCGGTCTGGTCGGTGATGGCCGCGTCCAGCCGTTCCAGGTTGTTGTAGGGGATGTGCGTGACGTCCAGCAGCGGCTCGAAGGGCTTGCGGTACTTTGGCTCCCACGTCATGGAAACCGCGCCGATGGTGCGGCCATGAAAGCTGCGCATGGCGGCTACGATCCCCGTGCGCCCGGTCGTCAGACGCGCGAACTTCAGCCCGCCGTCAATCGCCTCCGCGCCGCTGTTGGCGAGGAATACGTGCTGCAGATGGCCCGGCAGGACCTCGGCCAGCTTGGCGAGAAAGCGGGCGCGCGTGTCGTTATACAGATAGTTCGGTCATGCGA
>CAYJQA010000026.1:0-9963 GCA_964372065.1 uncultured Litorilinea sp. | reverse complement strand
TCATCACCGGGTGACTGTGGCCCAACATGGCGACACCCTGGCCCGCGGTGAGGTCCAGATAGCGCCTGCCGTCCGTGTCCCACATCCAACAACCCTCGCCCCGCGCCATCACTGCTTCGCCCCGGCGCTGGGTGATGCCGCCGTTGAGTCGTTCCTCGATCTCCCAGAGGGGTTCCGCTGTCGCCGTCTCTGCCATGGTCCCGTCTCTCCCTTCCGTCCTACGCATTACCTAGACGATCTGTGTGCCGCCGCCCGCCAGGGCCGCGCTGATGGGCGCGTCGATGCGCCCGTCGGCGAAGATCACCCGCTGCACGCCTTCGCCGATAGCCTCCACCGCGCCCATGACTTTCTTCTTCATGCGCCCCTCCGCGAACTGCATGAAGTCGTTGGCCTTGCCGCGCGGAATCTCGCGGATCAGCGTGCTCTCATCCGGAAAGGCGCGCAGCAGCCCCGGCACATTGCTCAAGATGACCAGCGCCTCGGCGTGATACGCCGCCGCCACCATAGCTGCGGCGCGGTCGCCGTCCACGTTGATCGCCTCGCCCTGGTCGGACGCGCCCGGCGGCGTCAACACCGGCAGGTAACCGCCGCCACGCAGCAGGTCCAGCAGATGCGTATTGACGCGCTCCACCGTGCCCGTCCAGTCGTCGCGGAGCACCATGCGCTTGCCGTTGATGCGGACGCGCAGCGTATCCTTGCGCGTGCCCTCGAAGACACGACCGTCCAGCCCGCTCAGCCCTACGGCGTTGACGCCGGCGCGTTGGAGCTTTTCGACCCACATCTTGTTGAGTTGGCCGCAGTAGACCATCTCGAAGATCTCCAGCGTGCGCCGGTCGGTACGGCGGCTGACAAAGCCGCTCTCGCTGGTGACAAATTCCGGCGGGTGTCCCAGCGCAGCGGCGACGTCGTTCGTCGTCTCCGCGCCGCCATGCACCAGCAGTAACGGCCGCCCCGCGGCGGTCAGCGCGGCGATGTCCGCCACCACGGCGTCGATGTTCAGGTCTTTGCCGCCGCCCACCTTGACCACAATCATCCCAACACTCCCATCGTGTGCGCCGCCTGTCAGAAGAGCGGCTCGCTCATGGCATAGTCCAGCGTGGCGTGTACGTGCAGGTCCAGCGTGTCGTACAGCGGCAGCGCGGACTGCTCCTGGTGCAGCAGCAGCGGCAGTTCGGTGCAGCCCAGGATCACACCGTCCACCGGCGTCGCCGCGTGCACCCGATCGATCACCGCCAGCAGGCGCGCCCGGTTGGCGTCGGTAAAGCATCCGCGCGCCAGGTCGTCGAAGACCAAGCGGTTCACCGCGTCTTGGTCGGCTTCGTCCGGCGTAACCACCTCGATGCCGTAACGGGCGCAGACGTCGGCATAGAAACTGCGCTGCATGGTGAACTTGATGCCCAGCAGCAGCAACCGCTGTGCGCCCGCGTCCGCCGCGGCCAGCGCCGTGACCTCGACCATGCTCAGCACGGGGACCGCCGCCGCGGCGGCAATCTGCTCGAAGACTGCGTGCGGCGAGTTGGCGGCCATCACCACAAACTCCGCACCCGCCGCGGTTAACGCCGCCACGCCTTCGGCGATATAGGCCGTGTAGCCGGCCATGTCGTTGCCGTCTTCCAAGTCCGAGAAACGCTGGAAATCCAGACTGAAGATGACGATCTCAGGGTAATAGTAATCACCCGCGCGGCCATAGTAGGCGCGCAGCAGGCGGTCATAGAACGCCGCCGTGGACTCGTGACTGATCCCGCCTAGAATGCCGATGCGCCGCTTACGCATGTCGCCGCCTAAACCGGGTGTAGACCGGGGAAGCCGAGCGCGGTCGTCTCGTCCCAGCCCAGCATGAGGTTGAGACACTGCACCGCCGTCCCGGCCGCGCCCTTCATGAGATTGTCGATGGCGCAGATGGCAACCACGCGACCGCTCGTCTCGTCAAACTCAAAACCCACGTCGGCGTAGTTGCTGCCCGCCAGAATTTTCGGTTCGGGATAGCGGTAGATGCCGGTCTTTTCCTTGACCAGCCGCACAAACGGCTCGTCGCGATAGACCTGGCGATAGGCTTTCCATAGCTCTTTCTCACCCACGCCCGGCTTGACGAACAGGTGCGCCGTCGCCAGCACCCCGCGCACGTTGTCCACCGCGGTCGCGCTGAGATGCACATCCGTCTCGACCCCGGCCAGCCGCGCCGCCTGGATCACTTCGGCAGTGTGCCGGTGGCCCGTGGGCGCAAAACTGCGAATGACGCCCGACCGTTCCGGGTGGTGCGTGGAGTCGCTCGACTTGTTGCCGCCTTCGCTGCTCCCCACCTTCACCTCGCAGACGATGCCCCGCGCCGCGTCGATCAGCCCGTGCTTCAGCAACGGCCAAATCGCCAGGTTGGTGGCGGTGGCGTTGCAGCCGACGCCGCTGACGCAGCTTGCTGTGGCCAGTTCGTCCCGGCGCAGTTCGGGCAGGCCATAGACAAACTTGGCCTGCCAGTCGGGATTGGTGTGCGGCTTGTGGTACCAGCGCGCATAGAGCGCGGGGTCGGCCAGCCGGAAGTCGGCGCTCAGGTCCACGATGCGCGGGGCAAGCTGGGCGAACTCGTCCATGCGCTCCATGGCGCTGCCATGCGGTAATCCGAGAAAGAGCACGTCGCACGGCTCCAACTCGCTCGCGCTCACAAACTGGAGCTTGGTCCGTCCCCGCAGGTTGGGGTGGGTGAAGTGCACGAATGAACCGGCATTGCGTTCGCTCGTCACCTGCCCCACCGTCACGTGCGGATGGTCCAACAACAGCCGCAGGAGTTCGCCCCCCACATAGCCGGATGCGCCGACAATCGACGCGCGGATGGTTTCTGCCATGATCCTCACACCTGCGTGATGCCGGCGACGCCGGCGAGGCTAGTCCTCGCCCGTCAGCGATACCGGCTGGAATTCGTGCTCGCCGTTGCGCCACCCGTTGGCGGCGGCCCAGCCATCCTTGGCGACCCGCATCGCAAAGTCCACCATCCGGCCAGGAATATCCACGCCGGTGGGCGCAATGCTGTTGCGGAACTCCATGGTGTAGTTGACCTCGTTGACCAGCAGCCCGCGGTCGGGGTCTTCCAGCACGTCGATGGCGACGACGCCGCCCCCACACGCCTTGGCCGCGGCCACACAGATGTCGTTCAGGTCCGGCGTGACCGGGCAATTGCTGGACTTGCCGCCACGCGCGGTGTTGGTGATCCAGTGTTCCGAGTTGCGGTAGATCGCGCAGATCGTCTCGTCGCCCACCACAAACGCGCGAATGTCGCGCATGGGCTTCTTGATGTACTCCTGGATATAGAAGATGCTGTGATGATAGGTCCCCAGCACTTCTTTGTGTTCCAAGATGGCTTCCGCCGCCTCGCGGTCGTTGACCTTGCTCAACAACCGGCCCCACGACCCCACCGCCGGCTTGAGCACCACCGGGTAGCCCAGGTCCTCAATCGCCCGCAGCGCGCTCTCGCTGGAATAGGCGATGAGCGTGCGCGGCGACCTCACCCTGGCCGCGGCCAGCGCACTCGTCGTCTGGAGCTTGTTGCCGCAGACATCGGCCACATGCGCCGTGTTGACCGTGGCGATGCCCCGGTCGTTCAAAATGCGCAGGCTGTAAAGCGCGCGGCTGTGGTTGATGCAGCGTTCCATGATCAGGTCATATTGCCGCCAAGTGTCCTCTAGGGAGCTCGGCGCAATCTGAAAGACCAGGTCGCGGTCGTCCAGCAGTTCAATCGCCACACCGCGCTTCTCAAACGCCTCAAAGAGCAGTTTCTCTTCGACGCGCACACGACTGTACAGGATCCCAACCTTTGTCTCACTCACCCCAGTCCTCCTCTTCCTCCGGCGCGAGGGCCAGTTCCAGCGGGGCAATACTCACGACCTCCAGGTCGGCGCCGCACTCCGGGCATTGGGTAATCTCGTTCTGCATGACGTTCTTCAGTTCGATTTCGGCAAAACACTCCGGGCATTCCGCCGTCCCGGATACAGTCTTGAAGGACATTGGTTCCTCTCCTCTATGCGTCGTCAAGTCACAGCGATAAACAAGCTCGTCGGATAGGTCAGTTCGACGCCTGACGGCTTCCTACTATACCACCGGCCACGGCTGGGAGCCGGAAACCCGATGGTCAAACGGCATTGCGGGCGAGTTCGGCGCACACCGCGGCGGTGACCTCAGCGGTCGTCGCCTTGCCGCCCAGGTCGGGCGTCCACACCCGCGCCGCCAATGTCGCGTCGACCGCGGCCGCGATGCGCTGGCTGGCGGCCGCATGGCCCATGTGTTGGAGCAGCAGCCCCGCCGCCAAGATCGCCGCCGCCGGGTTGGCGATGCCCTTGCCCGCAATGTCGGGCGCGCTGCCGTGGACCGGCTCGACCACAATGTGGCGGTCGCCCATGTTGGCGCTCGGTGCCAGCCCCAGCCCGCCCACCAGCGCGGCCGCCGCGTCGCTGAGGATGTCGCCATACAGATTGGGCGCCACCACGACATCGTAGCGCTGCGGCTCGCGGATCAGCCGGTAGGCCATGGAGTCCACCAACTGCTCCTCAACCGTGATGCCCGGATACCCCTGCGCCGTCGCCAGCGCCGTGGCGCGAAACAGGCCGTCCGACAGGCTCAATACGTTCGCCTTATGCACTACGGTCAGCAAGGCAGGGCGGTCGGGTCGCCTGGCGGCGCGCTGCTGCGCCAGGCGGCACGCCACGTGGGTCACCCGCGCCGATGCCGCCCGGGTGATCACGCGCTCCGCGATCACCCTGTCACCGCCATCTTCTTCGCGCTCGCGCTTCACATACAGGCATTCCGTGTTCTCGCGCACGATGACCAGGTCCACGTTGGCCTGGCTGCCGGGAACCGGTGCGGACTGGGCGGGCCGCACGTTAGCGAACAGGTCTAGTTCCTTGCGGAGCGCCAGGATCGGGCTGAAATAGCCGGGCGTCCGTTGGCTGGGTGAACTGACCGCGCCGAAGATCGCGCCGTCACACCCGCGCACCGCATCCAGCGTCGCGGGCGGCAGCGCCGTCCCGGTGCGCTGAAACGTCTCCCACCCGGCCGGCAACTCCACAAAGTCGCAGGTCACACCCGTCGCCTCCAGCGCCATCGCCGCGGCGGGCGTCACTTCGCGGCCGATGCCGTCGCCCGCTATGAGGGCAATTCGCAAACGTTCCATCCGCCCCGCTACCTCCACAGATCGATCAAGAGATACAGCCCAAAGACCACGATCACGCCGCCCGCGATGCGGTTTACCCAGCCCAGCACCGCCGGGCCTATCCTGCGCCGGAAGAGCGACACGCCGCCGGACAGCAGCAGCCACCACGCCGCCGACCCGGCAAAGACGCCCACCACCAGCGCCACGGCGCGCGTCGCTTCCCCCGCCGCGGATGCCAGCCCCAGCCCCGCAAAGACGGCCATGAACGAGAAGATGGTCATGGGGTTGGTCAGCGTCAGCGCAAAGGTGCTGGCATACGCGGCCCAACGGCTGCCCTCCGCGCCGGTTGCCGCCCGTTCGGCGGGCGGCGTCAGCGCCGTGCGCACGCCCAAATAGCACAAGAACAGCCCGCCGATCACCCCCAGCCACACCCGCTGGCCGGTCAAGAAGCCGGAAATCGCCGTCAGGCCAAAGCCCGCCACCATGCCGTAGACCGCATCCGCCGACGCCGCGCCCAGCCCTGTCGCCAGGCCGGTCAACCGTCCGTAAGCCAGCGTGCGCTGGATACACAGCAGGCCGATGGGGCCGACCGGCGCGGCGATGGCGAACCCGATGAGCAGACCGCGGACCAACAACTCCATGTCCATTTCCCAGCCCATTCCTTACCAGCGCCCGCTGTAGGGGCCTTTGCCTGCAAGGTACTCCCGAATCCGCTTGCGCGTCCCCGTCGAGCCCTCCGGGGGCAGCCCATTCAAGGGAAAGGCGCGACACTCGGCAATCTCCCAGCGGTCGCTCGCCGCGCCCAGGCGAAACGCCGTACACACATAGACCGCCACATGGTCGCTCTTGCCGCCGTCGAAGCTGCTGTAGATGCCCAGCAGTGCGGGCGGCGCGTCCACGCGTACGCCTGCCTCCTCATACGCCTCCCGGATTGCGGCGTCCAGCGGCGTCTCGCCCCGGTTCAGCGCCCCACCGGGAAAGTGCCAGCCCGGCTGATAGGTATGGCGCACCAGGACCACTTGCTCATTCTGGATCAACGCCAGCCGCACGCCCAGCGTCACCGGGCGCAACAGCCGCCAGCGCAGGACGGCCAATGCATAGGCCAGCCGCGCCAGCCAGGCCATCATCCCGCCGCCAACCGGCGTTTCACATACGCGACCAAGCCGCCCGCTTCGACCATGCCCATGATGCTGGGGCTGAGGGGCGGAAACGCGAATTCGCCCGCCGCGCAGACGATCACGTGCCGGTCCATGTCCACGGTCACCGCGTCGCCCGGCTGGATCGCCGCCACCGCCTCCGGGCAGACAATCGCCAGCAGCCCATTGTTGAGCGCATTGCGATAGAAGATGCGACCAATACTCTCCGCGATGACCGCGCCCACGCCCGAATAGACCAGACAGGTCGCGGCCTGCTCACGGCTGGAGCCACAGCCCCAGTTGCGCCCGGCTACGATCACGTCGCCCGGCTGCACCTGGCCCGCAAAGCCGGCGTCCAAGTCCTCCAGCGCGTGACGGGCAATCTCGGCGCGCTCGGTCACGGTATAGGTATACTTGCCCGGAAAGATGACATCCGTGTTGACATTGTCGCCATATTTCCAGGCGCGCCCGTGGATCAAGTTCATGTTAGCGCCCTCCATCGGTAGCCGGGTCCAACACCTCGCGGGGGTCGGCGATGCGCCCTAACACTGCTGACGCCGCCACCACCGCCGGACTGGCGAGATAGATGTCAGCGTCGGGCGTCCCCATACGCCCGCGGAAGTTGCGGTTGGCGCTGGAGATAGTGACCTCGCGCGGGGCGGGGATGCCCATGTGGTTGCCCATACACGGTCCGCAGCCCGGCACGCCAATCACCGCGCCCGCGTCGACCAGCGTCGCAATATAGCCCAGCCGCAGCGCCTCCTGTAGCACCTGGCTTGACGCCGGGATCACCAGAAGCCGTGTGCCGTCGGCCACCCGCCGCCCGGCCAGAATCGCCGCCGCCGCCGCGATGTCCTCCAGGCGACCATTGGTGCAGGTCCCCAGAAACGCCTGCTGCACGCGCGTCCCGGCCAGTTGCGAGACCGGCGCGAGATTGTCCACCGAATGCGGGCAGGCCACATACGGTTCCAGGTCCGCCGCCCGATAGCGGCGCTCGGCGCTGTACAGCGCGCCCGCGTCAGGGTAGAGCGCCGTGGCCGCCACCGTCGCGCGCGCCGCCGCGGCGTACACTGGAGCACCGTTCCGCTGCATCCGCGCGGCGTAGCGCTGCGCCACATAGTCGAACACCGCCGCGTCGGGCGCAAGATAGGCGCTCTTGGCCCCACACTCGGCCATCATGTTGGGGATCACCATGCGCGATTCCAGTGACAAGGCCGCGATGCCGTCGCCGCTGAACTCCAGCGCGGTATAGATGCCGCCGTCCGCGCCCAGGTCGCCGATCACCCGCAACGCGAAGTCTTTGGCCGTCACCCCCTGCGGCAACCGTCCCTCCAGGAGGACGTGAATCGTCTCCGGCACGCGCAGCCACAGTTCGCCCGTGGCCCATAGCGTCGCGACCTCGCTGCGCCCGATGCCCGCGCCGAAAGCGCCCAGCCAGCCGCAGTGCGTGGTGTGCGAATCCGCGCCCAGGATCGTCTGTCCCGGCAGCACGATTGCCTCTTCGCTCAAGACCTGGTGGCAGATGCCGCGGCCCACCTCCCAGAAGTGCCGGATGCCCTGCTCCCGCACAAAGGCCCGAATCTCGGCGTGGTTCTGGGCGTGCTTGGTCGTGGGCGCCGGGACGGCATGATCCAGCGTGATCGCCATGCGCTCCGGGATCAACACGCGCGGCTGGTCGAACTCCAGCCAGATACGCCGGATGGCCGCGGTGTTGTCGTGGCTCAGCACGATATCGGGCCGGGCGTCCACGACTTGACCCACGGCGACCACCGGCAGACCGGCAGCGCGGGCCATAGCCTTCTGAGCAAACGTAGCGCCTTGCGTCATGACGACTTACTCCATCCAGCCGTTCAACAGGAGATAGGCGACCGCCGCCACCACCACGCGATCCTTGATGACGCCGGTCCGCACCGCAGCCCGCACCCACGCCGGCGACTGCCAGTGCAGCGACACCATCTCGGCGGGGTCGCGGCGGGTCGCCGCGACGGGCGTCAAGTCCCAGGCCGCAAAGATGTGGCTTTGCGCCAGGCCGAAGCCGGGATTGTCCCACACCACGCCGAGATACCGCACCGTCTCGGCGGAGACCGCCGCCGGGCCAAAGCCGGTCTCTTCGCGCAGTTCGCGCAGCCCCGCGCTTTGCAGGTCCTCGTCCGCATTGGCGAGCCCGCCGGGCAACTGCCAGATCACCTCGCCGACGCCATGCCGGTATTCCTGCTCCAGCAGCATCTCGCCGTAAGCGTTGAAGCCGATGACGCCCACGCCGATGCCCGCCGGTTCCAGCCGCGTGTATTCGTAGCGGCGGCCATCCGGCAGCGCCACCTCGTCCAGCGCCACCCGGACCCATCGGTTCCCGAACATCTGACGCGTGGCGAGCGTCTGCCAGGGCTGCGGCGCATCCATTGGCGTGCGCCCCTAGCCCGCCGTGGTGGACGGCAGGGAATCCAGCGTCTCCGGGCCGACGACCTGGCTATGATAGTCGCGCAGCAGGACGTCCACATCGTCCAGGCTCAGGTTCTTCTGATCGGCCAGCGCCTTGATGTGCGCCGTAATCGTCTTCACTTGGTCGTCGCTCAGGTCCAGTTGCAGTTGCTCGGCGCGCTGCTTGATGGCGTTCCAGCCCGTCAGCCGGTGCGCGACATGAATGTAGCGCGTCAGGCCAAAGTCAGCCGGATTCAGAATCTCATAGGTGCTGGGGTTGTTGAGGATCGCCTTGGCATGGATGCCCGCCTTGTGCGTAAAGGCGGTGTAGCCGGTGATGTAGTTGTTGAAGGGCACATCCACATTCACCAACCCGGCCACGTAGTTTTCCACCTCACGCAGCAGCGGCAGGTTGTAGCGCCGGCGAATCATCTCCGGGTTGTGGACGTACATGCGCGCCACCAGGCCGCCCAGCGGCGTAATGCCGTTGCGCTCGCCAATCCCCAGCACGGACGTGTCCACATGCGTGGCCCCGCCTTCCAACGCGCAGAAAGCGTTGGCGACCGCACAGCCGGTATCGTTGTGGCCGTGAAACTCGATATCGCAGTGGACCACACCACGCAGCGTCCTGACCAGGTCGTAGACCTGGCGCGGGTTTGCCACGCCAACCGTGTCGGCGATCCCCACCCGGTTGACGCCGATCTTGTCCACCGACCGGTAGATGGTCAGCAAATCGACCAGGTCACTGCGGAAGGAGTCCTCACTGCTAAAGCGGACTTCCAGACCCCGGCTCTTGACGTACTCAACCACCTCAATGGCGCTGTCAATGATATAGGGAATGTCCTTGCCATGCGAGAACTCGCGCAGAAAGCTGCTGGTGCCAAAGACCACGTCAATGCCGTCGACCCCGGTGTCCACCGCCATCTTGGCATCGTCCATGTGACACCGCACATGCGTGAGAATTTTCGCCTTCAGCCCCAGCTTGGCAATGTTCTCGCAGTCCAGCCGGCTCTGCGGGCTGGCCGCGGGTGAGGTCAGCTCCAGATATTCCACGCCAAATGCATCCAGCAAGCGCGCGATCTCGACCTTCTGCTCGCTGGAAAAGAACGCGTTGGCGAACTGCTCCCCCTCGCGCAGGGTCGATTCGATGATGGCGAAGTTCTCAAGGCTCATGGTGGCTCCTGGTCCTGAACCGGGCACAAAAAAACCGGCCAATCCGTCTGGATGGCCGGTTGTCAACCTTCCGAAATCCGAGCAAGCACGGATCTCCAGACG
>CAYJQA010000025.1:15084-20114 GCA_964372065.1 uncultured Litorilinea sp. | reverse complement strand
CCATCATCGACTATTGGAACGACCGCATCCTGGCCGCGCTGGGGGTGGACGCCGGTAGCATCACGCGCACCAGTGTGCCGCAACTGCCCGTCCGGCTGGAACTGCTCATGGCCGGGCAGTTGGACGCGGCCATCTTGCCCGACCCGTTGGCGTCGCTGGCCCGCTTGCAGGGCGCGACGGACCTGGCCGACGACACGCTGCGCCCCGACATCGGGGTGAGCGTGCTGGTCTGTCGCGCCGACTTTATCGCGGCCCAGCCCGCGGCGGTGGCCGCGTTGGTGGCCGGGTGGGATGCGGCGATCGAGGCCATCAACGCCAACCCGGCCGCGTTCCGCAACATCCTGATCGAGACGGCGCGCGTGCCTGAGCCGCTGCAAGACAGCTACGATCTGCCGCTGTTCCCCGCGCCGCAGGTCCCCACGCCGGAGCAGGTTCAGGATGTAGCGGACTGGGCGCTGGAAAAGGGGCTTATCCAGACCGCGCCGGCCTATGACGAGGTTGTGGACGCCACGTTCCGCCCGTGAGCGAGCCGGTTGTCGCCGCCGCCTCGCCTGCCCCCGACCCCGTCCGGCTGACCGGGCTGGGCTTTCGCTATGGTCAAGAGGCGACGTCCATCTTCGACGGCTTTGACTGGCGCGTGGGGCGCGGCGAGGTATGGGCGGTGGTGGGGCCGTCGGGCTGCGGCAAGAGCACGCTGTTATACTTGCTGGCCGGGCTGCGCCAGCCCAATGCCGGGCAACTCCTGGTCGCGGGCTATCCGGTCCCCCGTCCGCGCGCCAGCATCGGTCTGATCCTCCAGGATCACGGGCTGTTGCCCTGGGCGACCGTGCGCGACAACGCGACGTTGGGGCTGCGCATCGGGCGCTTTTATCGCAACAAGCAGGGGCAAGCGGGCCAACCGCGGCCCTATCCGCCGCTGCTCCCGCCCGCCGAGGCCGACCGCTGGCTGGAGCGGCTGGGCATCGCCCACCTGGCAAACAAGTATCCGGCCCAACTCAGCGGCGGGCAGCGCCAACGGGTGGCGATTGCCCGCGCCCTGGCGCTGCGCCCGGACCTGCTGCTCATGGACGAACCCTTCAGCAGCCTGGATGCGGCCATCCGTCACGACCTGCAGCGGCTGGTGCTGGAGCTGCAAGCCGAGCTAGGCTTGACCACGATCATCGTCACCCACAGCGTAGACGAAGCCGTGTTCCTGGGACGGCGCATCCTCCTCTTGCGCCAGCCGCCCAACTGCACCGCGCTGGTCCTCGATAATCCCGCGGCGGGGAGCGTGGCTGATCCGTCCGTCCTGGCCGCGCTGCGCGCACACGTGGGCGGTCCCCAAGACGACGCACAAGAGACACACGCCCGGTCAGGAGGTCTGCCATGAAGTGGCGGCAACTGGCGCTGGGGCTGGCGGCGCTGCTGGCGCTGTGGCAGGTCGCAGCCTGGCTGGTGCATAACGCCATCTTGCCGGGGCCGGGGATCGTCCTGACCACCTTTGCCGCCGAGTTGGCGGGCGGCCAGTTGGCGCGCCACCTGGCGGTGAGCGCGTGGCGCATCACGGCGAGTCTGGCGCTGGCGCTGGTGTTGGGCGCACCGGCAGGGTTGGCGCTGGGGCAGAGCGAACGGCTGAACCGGGTGTTCGAGCCGCTGATCTACCTGACCTACCCCATCCCCAAGGTGGTGCTGCTGCCGGTCTTTTTGCTGCTGCTGGGCGTGGGCGACCTGAGCAAGATCGCGCTCATCAGTGTGATTCTCTTTTTCCAGATTCTGGTCGTGGTGCGCGACGAGGCGGCGGGTCTGCGCCCGGAACTGGTGAGCAGCGTGCGCTCGTTGGGCGCGGGGCGCTTGGCGCTCTTTCGTTTTGTCTACCTGCCCGCCACCATCCCGGCCATCGCGACCGCGCTGCGGCTGAGCGTGGGGACGGCGATCGCCGTGCTGTTCTTCACCGAGAGCTTCGCCACCACGTCGGGGCTGGGCTACTACATCCTCATCCAGAGTTGGGGCCGCGTGGCCTATCCGGAGATGTATGCGGGTGTGGTCGCGCTCAGTCTGTTGGGGCTGACGCTCTACTACGCCGCCGACTGGCTGGAGCGCCGGCTCGCGCCGTGGCGCTTCCTGCGCGACTAGGCAGATTCGTAAGGGTGAGGCGGAACGCGGTGGGCCGCCATCCACGCCACGGCGTAATCGACCAGCGCCCGCTGGGGCATGAGCCGGGCCGTCGCCTCGCCCACCTGACCCACACACTCCAGGCCGGTATCACGGGCAAAGTTTGCCCCGATCTGCGCGAAGTCGGCGTCGTCGCCTGCCAATTCCTCAAACTCGACCCATTCCCGCTTGCCGTCCACGAGGATGGGCGCGCCGTTGCGGATGGTGTGTTTGCCGGGATAGACGGCGCGTGCTTCGGCCAGGTGCAGCGACGAGTTGTTGCCGTGGCCCACGCCCAGCAAGAGCACATAGCCGCCCAGATCGTAGATGCGGGCGACGGGCGATTGCTCGCCGATGGCGGACTCCAGCGCGTGCCCTGCGGTGATCACGGCGGCGTGCTTGCCCCAGGCCGCGAACGAGGTATGGGGATGGTTGCTGCGCCGCACGCCGTCTTGCTTGCGGAACGTCTCGGCCAAGAAGCCCATCTCGCGGGTGTGCGTCAGGTCGGGCATAAAGGGCGGCATCTCGCGGCGGATGACGTCCCACCAGGGCTCCGGCACAGGTGGGTGCTGCCAGTCGGCGGGGTCGGTGAGTTCGCCGGTCATGGTGGGCATGACAAGCGTGCCGTCCGTCCCCAAGACGTTCTCCAGGGCGAGGAGCATGGCTTGCGGGCCGCCGATCACCCAGTCGGCGATGGCCTTGAACGAGGCATGGACAAGCAGCGTCATGCCTGCGACGACGCCCAGCGCGGCCAGGTCGGCGGTTAGGGAGGTTACGGTGGGTGGGATCGGCGCGGGCTGCGCCGCGTGGGGCGGTATGGACATGGGGCGGCTCCTTCCACATGGGCTTGACGCTCCGATTATACTGATAGATAGAGGCTCGGCGAAACAGGCGAAAAGGAGCATTGCCGCGGGAACTTTTGCCCCTCGGTCGAACGTTTGTTTGTTGGAAGCGGTCGCCCCCTGGTGCGGCCAGTTTGTGGAGAAGGAGAAGCTCCAACCATGCGCCCGGATTACACTCACCTGGCGGTCATTCTCGACCGCACCGGCTCGATGGAGTCGATTCGCGACGACACCATCGGCGGTTTTAACGCGTTTTTGGAGGAACAGCAGCAGCAGCCCGGTCACGCCACCCTAACGCTCGTCCAGTTTGACACGCAGGACCCCTACGAGGTCGTCCACCGGCTGGCCGACATCAAGGACGTGCCCAAGCTGACGCGGGCGACCTACGTCCCGCGCGCGTCCACGCCGCTGCTGGATGCGATGGGCCGCGGCATCAACGACCTGGAACAGTCGATCTTGGCGATTCCCGAAGCCTTACGGCCCAGCCGGGTGGTCATGGTGGTCATCACGGACGGGCAGGAGAATTCGAGCCGGGAGTTTCGCCGGGACCAGATCGTCAAGATGATCGAAGAGAAACAGGCCAAGTTGGACTGGCAGTTTGTCTTCCTCAGCGCGGACCTGGCTGCGATCCGCGATGCGTTGGCGTCGGGCGTGCGGGCGACCCACGCCATGTCCTTTGACAAGACGGCCGAGGGCACGGACGCGGCGTGGAAGTCCGTCTCGCATCGCATCGCCCAGTTCCGCGCCGCGGCCGCGCCGGACGTCTCCTTCCAGGAGGAAGACCGCCGCAAGCAGCAGAGCGAGCAGCAGCGCAAGCCCAAGTCATAAGCTCTATTGAGCATCGTAGGTGCGGTTTTCCAACCGCACCTACTGTTGTTGTACCTACCCATTTTTGCGCGCCTTGATTCATGCCGGTGATTCTGGTATAAGGTAGTTAGCCTTTTTACCTGCGACCCCTGTGCCTGCCAGATGCTTCCCCACATCGCTGCCGTTCGCTGGCAGGCGCATCATTGCACCCACACATCGTCCTGTAACCTACCCATCCGGTAGCGGCTCTTTGTGCGCTGCCTTTGTGCGTGTGTGTCTTGCGCTTGGCGTGTGCGCCTGTGAGGCGCCGATTGCTGGGGGGATGAACATGATTAGTGACTGGGCACGGCAACTCAACGTAATGGTGAAGCGGTGCGAGGATCGCCCCGACCGGCCGCAGGGCGACAAGGTCTATCGCCTGACGGACCTATTCACCACGCAAAGCGGTTCGTGGGAGCCATCCGACCGCCGCGGCGCGGTCCCAAGCTGGGCGCGCGAGCGGTATCTGCGCCCCTTGAGCGCGCCCGACTTCTTTGACGACGCCGGTGGGGACCATCACCTCTTTGCCCGCGTGCTCGACGTCGACGGCAACCCGGTGGTCGCGGACAACCTGGTGCGCTACTGGTCGGACGGCTTCGAGCGGCTGGGCGAGCCGGGCTATAACGGCTATGTGCGGATGACGCCCAAGCGGGCCTCCGGTTGGGCCAACCAGCCTGTCTTCAACTCTTTCAGCCCCGAACGCGGCGAGACGGGCGCGTGGTGTTGGTGTCCCGAAGGCGCGGCGGATGTCGTATGTGGCGGCGGTCTGCCCAACAACGAGCACGTCTCCATGTTTGCCGTCTGGAAGGCCGAGCCGCGCGCGCAAGAGACGTCGCCCGTCCGGCCCGACGACTCTACCCGGACACCGATCGACGACACGACCGGCACGCCGCCCGCCGAACTCGACGGCGTGGTGACCGCGCTGCTGGGCCGCTTGGGCATCGTCCATGACCTGCGCTCCGCCTTCGCTGCCTATGCCCGCAGCCACGGGCTGGGCGCGCCGCTCACCGACGAGGTTGATCTAGGCGCGTTCCGTGTGCAGGGCTATGCCAACGGCATGGTCTTTGCGCCGCGGAGCGACCCCGGCCAGGTGAGCCACCGCGCGTGGTAGCGCCCGCGCAGCCCCGTGATCTGCTCGCCGCCGGCGGGCCGCCCCCCTTCATCGCCTCCCCATCGCCCGCCGTCCGGTAGATCGCCGCTGCGTGCAGTTGT
>CAYJQA010000025.1:14261-15074 GCA_964372065.1 uncultured Litorilinea sp. | reverse complement strand
CCCGCTGAGGTTCAGGGCAGGGGGCAGCCGCGACCATGTGCGCGCGGCTGTCCCGGTCTGCCGGTTGTGTGAGTTGTAGAAGGAGGCTCCTGTGCACCTTGCCCGTGAGAAGCTGGGGATTGACGCCAACCGCCCCATTGATCCGCAGAGCGGCGCGCTCGCGCCCCAGGTGGCGGACCCGGCCATCCTGGCGGATACGGGGGCCGGCTGGGTACGGCTCAACTTTGTCATCGCGCCGTGGTCGTCGCCCGACGATGCCACGTTGCACGACGGCCGCACGTGGGCCGACACCTACCGCCAGATCATCGCCGGTCTGCGCGCCAAGGGGCTGTCCATTTACGGCTTGCTGGGCCATGAGGCCGTCAGCGCCGACGCCGGCGCGAGTCTGAGCGACCCGCCGCCGGACGACGCCACCGATCATCCCTGGATTCAGCAATATACGACGGTCTTTGCCGCGATTGTGCGGCTGTTCCAGGCCGACGTGCAGGTCTTTGAGAGCTTCAACGAGCCGGATAACTGGAACGACGGGCGGCGCAACTGGCTGCATCCGGGCTGGTTCGCCATCTTGCTGCAGCGGGTCCACAGTGTGGTCAAGGGCGACCCGGCGCTGGCGCAGGTGCGGCTGGTGTCGGGGCCGGTGCAGGGGCTTACCGTCAACAACAACGCGGGCGCGGCCTATCTGCGCGCCGCCTATCAGGAAGGCAAGCGCCGCTTTGGTTGGGGCCAGCCGGGACGGCCTTTCCCCTTTGACGGCGTCGGCTATCACCTGTACGTGGCCGAGGAGTTCAAGGGCTTTCTTTCCCCCGCGGCGCG
>CAYJQA010000025.1:0-14251 GCA_964372065.1 uncultured Litorilinea sp. | reverse complement strand
TCTATGCGCGCTATATGGGCGGAGTGCGCGACGTCATCCGCGCTGAGGAAGGGCGCGATAAGCCCATCTATCTCTCGGAGATCGGCTGGCACAGCAACCGCAACCCGGAGGAGTTCCAGGCCGAGGCGCTGCGTGAGGCGTTGGGGATGGTCCTGGCCGACCCGTCCGTGCAGTTGGGCGTCTGGTTCTGCACCCAGGATTTCGGCCCGCCGGACAGCAACTTCTTTTATGGTCTCTACCGGCCCGGTCCCTTGAATGCGGCGGGACGCAAACCGGCCTTCGAGGCGTACAAGGCGATCTGCGCCCAGCCCTTTGGCGGCAACGGTGAGGGTATCTCCGGCGGGGGCATCACCGGCGGCGCGATCAATGGCGGTGTCAGCGGCGGCGGCGGTGTGAGCGGGGTGGGGGGCGGCCCAAGTGGCGGCGGCGCGCCGGCGCGACCGGCCAGGGGCGTCGATAACCGGCTGCTGATCCGGGCCGTGTCGCTGGCCGCGGCCGAGGCGGGCAAGGACCGCTATGGGCTGTTTGAGCGCGCCGGGCTGTGGGGCCTCTTCTTCGACCGCGCCGCGCCCTATCGCGGCCCGGCGGCGGAGACGTTGCCGGGGCTGACGGACGAGGAGCGCGGCATGGTGCGGCGCAAGCTGGCTGCGCTGCAGGTGGCGGCGTCGTTGGGTGGCGACGGTGTGCGCCGCGGCGTGACGACGTCGGCGCAGCTCAACCTGCGTCAGGGGCCGGACACCGGCCAGCCCATCCTCACTACGCTGGCGCAGGGGACGGCGCTAACGGTGCTGGAGGAGCAGGGGGAGTGGCTGCGCGTGGCGGTCAACGGCCAAGAAGGCTTTGTACACGGCGATTTTGTGTCGTTGGCGGAGGGCCAGGTCGAACCGGGCTTTCTGCGCGAGCGGGCCGAGTTGCGGGCGATCCCGCTTACGCCGCCCGCCGACAAGCTGATCGACCCGTCCACGGTGCAAAGCCCCGGCGAGCGGCTGTTGGGCTGGGTCTGGAACCAGTACGGGCGGCTGCTGGCCGTGCTGGCCGACGAGTTGCAGATTGACCCCGCGGTGGCGCTGGCGGTGTTGGCGGTGGAGTCGGGCGGGCAGCCCTTTGCCCCGGACGGTCGCGGCGGTCGCCGCATGGTCATCCGCTTTGAGAACCATCTCTTCTTCCAATTCTGGGGCGCGGACCACGCCGAGCAGTTCGACCGGCACTTCCAGTTCAACCGCGCGCCGAATCGGGGCTGGCAGGGGCATCACTGGCGGTCCACGCCCGACGGCGAGTGGCGACCCCAGCATCTCCAGGCGGCGTCGCTGGAGGAGAATCAGCGCGGCGAATGGGACGCGTTCACCTTCGCCGCCACGTTGGACGAAACCGCGGCCAAGCTGTCCATCAGCATGGGCGCGCCGCAGGTGATGGGTTTCAACTACAGCGGCATCGGCTACGAGTCGGTGGCGCAGATGTTCGACGCCTTTGCCGTGGACGAGCGCGCCCAGTTTATGGGGATGTTCGACTTTATCAAGGCCAGCCCCAAACAGGTGAAGGCGCTGCAACAGCATCTCTATCAGGTTTTCGCCGGGTCGTACAACGGCCCCGGTAACGCCGTGGTCTATGGCGACCTGATCCAGAGCAACGTGAACCTGTTCCGCCAACTCATCACCCGCCAGGATGCTATCTCATTTGCGCCGGGACAGCCGACGACCATCGACACCACGGGCATCAGCTTCTTGCCGCCGCTGTGGCCGGAGCCGGAACCGGAGCCGCCCGCCGGCGGCGAACCCGCCACGGGGACGGATGGGCAGCCGGGCGCGGCGGCCCCGGTGATCCTGCCCGCCGACGAAGAACTGCGCGCGGCCTGGCGCGAGCACGTCCGCCAGGGGTTGGCGAACAATAACCGCATGTTCAACCGCATCTTGCAGGGGATGATGATCCCCTACTATCTGACGGTGGTGCTCTATGCGCTGCTCTTCCTGGTGGGGCTGGGGCTGTTTGTGATTGCGGCGCGGCTGAGCGCGGGCGCGGGGACACAGATGGCCGGGCTGGTCTTTGGCGGCCTGGGCGCGCTGACGTTCCTGGCCTTCTTCCTGCGCAACCCACTGCGCTCGCTGGAAGAGAATCACCAGTTCATCACCTGGCTGGGCATCGTCTACCACACCTACTGGACGCGGCTGCTCTATATGCAGGACCGTCGCACGGTCCACAAGGACCTCAAGGACGCCACGGAGAGTGCGATCGCCGAGATCGAGCGCATGATCGACAAGAGCGCCAAGCTGGCGGCGCAGCGATTCCGCTTTAGCTGGCCGTGGACTGGCGCAAACCGGCCGGATCAGCCGTAGCCGTGGGGGAGCCGTCGATGGGCAATGACTCGGCCTACGCCGATCTGGAAATCCGCATCTTGGAATTGACGCCCCAGGGCTATCCGGTGGAGATGACCCTCAACGGCGAGCAGGAGTTTCCGCGCGGCTATCTGGCCCCGGAGATCACCGGCTGGGTGGCGAGCGCCACACCGGATGAGGACGGCCGCGGGCTGTTCGACCGGCTCTTTGCGACGCGCGAACTGCACGCGGCGTGGGCGGAGGCGCGCGGGCTGGCCCCGCAGCGGCGTATCCGGCTGCGCATCGACGCGGCCGCGCCCGAACTGCACGCGCTGCCCTGGGAGTTGCTGTGCGACGGCGACGCAGGCGACGCCCAAGACCTGGCCGCCGCCGCGGCCACGCCCTTCTCGCGCTATCTGGCGGGCCAGTGGCAGCCGGGCAACCCGATCCTCCAGCGGCCCATCCGGGTCCTGGTCGCCATCGCCAACCCGGCCAACCTGGCGGAATTCTCGCTGCCGGCGCTGGACGTGGCGACCGAGTGGGCCGCGCTGCAGGAGGCCACCGCCGGCATGGACGTCGAGCTGATCCAACTGCCGCAGCCCTGCACGCTCAGCGCCATCGAGGCGGCGCTCAAGCAAGGCGGCCACGTGCTGCATCTGGTCGCGCACGGGCAGACCAGCGCGCGCCAAGGCACGTCGGTCCTCTTTCTGGCCGACGAGCAGAATCAGGCCGCGCGTGTCGACAGCGCCGAGTTCGCCGGGATGCTGGCGCGCCAGTTGGGCGACCCGACCCTGCACAACGACGCCCGGCTGCGGCTGGTGTTTCTGGCCGCCTGCCAGACGGCCACGCGCAGCCCCGCTGGCGCCTTTCGCGGCATGGCGCCGGGTCTGGTCCAGGCGGGCACGCCCGCGGTGATCGCCATGCAAGACCTGGTCCCGGTGGAGACGGCGCGGCGCTTTGCCCGTGTCTTCTACGAACGGCTGCTCCAACACGGCCAGGTAGACTTGGCCTGTAACGAGGCGCGCGCGGCGCTGATTACGGCGCGGCTGCCAGGCCCAGCCATCCCGGTGCTGTTTATGCGGCTGCGTTCGGGGCTGCTCTTGGGCCGCCGCGGACACATCATGAGCGACCATGAGGAGATCTTCTGGCCGTTCCTGCTGGAGAACATCAACCGGGGCCAGTGTATCCCCTTTCTCGGCCCGCGCGTCAATGCGGGCCTGCTGCCCAGCCAGGCGACGCTGGCCGAACGGCTGGCCGACAAGTACGGCTATCCGCTGCCGGACCGCCAGAACCTGGTGCGCGTGGCCCAGTACATCGCCATCACGGACCCGGAACTCCTGCGCAGCGAATACGTGCGCCTCTTGCAGCGCAGTCTGTTCACGGCGCTGGACGTGCAGCCCACGGAGGAACAAAAGCGCCGTCTGCGCAACGCCGGGCTGGCCGAGACCGTGCACGAGCTGGGGTGGGCGGAACGGGTCTTGACGCTGCATGAAAACGAGATCCATCACCTCTTGGCGGACCTGGAACTGCCCCTCTATGTGACCACCAATCTGGACAACTTCATGGCGGAGGCGCTGTGCGGGCGGGGTAAGGAGGTGCGCCAGGTGGGGCCGCGCTGGGAACGGCCCGAGCCGGGCACGCCGCAGTTTGTGCTGACGCCGGAACCGTCGCTGGAGCAGCCGGTGGTCTTTCATCTCAACGGGCTGGAAGAAGACCCCAACCATCCGCTGGTGCTTTCGGAGGATGACTATGTGGCGCATCTGGTGCGGCTTTGCCGTGACCAGGAATACTTGCTGCCCATGAACGTCCTGCGCATGCTTTCGGCGCATAGCTGCCTCTTCTTGGGCTATCAGTTGGACGATTGGGAGTTTCGCGCCGTGCTACAGGGCCTCATGCGGCCCATCGCCAGCACCAACCGGGCCAAGAAGATCCACGTCGGCGTGCAGCTTGACCCGGACCAGGTAGCCAGCGCCGACAAGACCCGCGAATACCTGGGGCGCTATCTGGGGCAGTTCAATATCGACATCTATTGGGGCACGGCCCAGCAGTTTGTCAGCGATCTGCACACGCGCTGGCAGGACTATCTGGAGGAGAGCGACGATGCCTGGCAGCGTTGATCCCGGCCGCGTTGATCCCGACCGCAACCCCTATGTCGGGCCGCGGGCCTTTACCGAAGAGGAGCGCGACTTCTTCTTTGGCCGCGACGAAGAGGTGCAAATCCTGGAAGGCCAGGTGATGGCGCGGCGGGCGTCGCTCTTCTTTGCCCAGTCGGGCGCGGGCAAGTCTTCGCTGCTGCGCGCCGGGCTGATCCCCGCGCTGACCGAGGTGCAGGAGTTGGGCCGCGCCAACCACCGGCGCACCTATCAGAAGATGCGCGTGCTGCCCGTCGTCACGCCGGGCGGCGCGGCCCCGCACCGGCTGGCCGGGCCGGTCGCCAACATCTTCATGCTGAACGTGCTGCTCAAGCTGATGCCGGACGAAGCGCCGGAGCGTCTGGCCCGGCAGGCGCTGCCCGATGCGCTAGCGCGGCTGATGCCGCAGGTGCCCGCGGGCGTGACGGAGCCGGTGCTGGCCGCGGCCACCGTCGCGCCCCCCATGCCCGCCGCACTGGCCGCGCCGGACGCGCTCTCCACGCTGCTCATCTTCGACCAGTTCGAGGAACTGTTCACCTATTACCCGGAGCGCACGGCGGAGCGGGTGGACTTCTTCCGCCAGGTGGCCGCGGCCATGGATCGCTACCCCACGCTGCATGTGCTCTTTACCATGCGCGAGGACTATATCGCCGAGTTGATTCCCTTTGCCACGCTGGTCCCGGAGCATTTCCGCACACGCTTCCGGCTGGAACGGCTGCACTACGCAGCGGCGCTCCAGGCGGTGGTCGAACCGGCGCGGCGGGCCGGGCGCACCTTTGCCGAGGGGGTGGCCGAGGCGCTGGTTAACAACCTGCGGCGCGCCCAGGTGGGCAGCGAACCCGTCATGCTGCCCACCGACGAAGCGGCCGCGGCGCCCGCCGACGCCGCGGGTCATCCGCTGGGCGACTACGTGGAGCCGGTCCACTTGCAGATCGTTTGCCATGAGCTTTGGGAGCATCTGCCGCCCGATCATCGGGAGATTCGCAGCCAGGATGTGCAGGATTTCGGCGATGTGGACCAGGCGTTGATCCGCTTCTACGAAGGGACGTTGAGCCGCGCCGCCACGCAGACCGGCGTGAGCGAGCGCCAACTCCGTACGTGGTTTAGCCACAAGTTGATCACGCCCACCCACACGCGCGCCCTGGTCTATCGCGATGACCGCGCCGGGATGACCGAGGGCTTGCCCAACCGCGCCGTGGACATCCTGCGCGACGCCTATCTGATCCGCGCCAATCTGCGCGGGGGTGATGTGTGGTACGAACTGGCCCACGACCGGCTGATCGAGCCGATCCTGGCGGCGAACCAAGGCAAGCAGTCGCCGCTGGAAACCGACGCGCAGACGTGGCTAGACGCGGGGCGCGACCCGGCCTATCTCTACACCGACTTCCGGTTGCAGCAGGCCGCCCAGGAGTTAGCAGACGACCCGGAGCTGCTCAGCGATGCGGAACGACAGTTTGTGACCGCGGCGCTGGACGCCGACCGCCGCCGCAAGACCGACCGCCAGCGGCGGCGCATTGTCGGGTTGGGGCTGGTGATTGCTGCCTTGAGCCTGGTGGCGCTGGGGCTGTTTGTGTCGCGGCAGCAAGCCGTGGCCGCGCAAGGCAAGGCGGCGACGGCCGCGGCGCTGGCGCTGACGCGCGAGGCCGAGGCGGAGACGGCGCGCGAAACCGCCGAGGCCGCGGGCAGTGCGGCGGAGGCGGCGCGCAGCACAGCCGAGGCGGCCAGCACTGAGGCGCTGCGCAGCCAGGCCATCGCCATCGCCGCGCTGGGGACGGCCGAGGCCGAGCGCAACGCCGCCTTGGATGCGCAGGCCGAACTGCTCGCCAATCTGGAGACGCAAGAGGCCGCCTTGCTGCCCACGCCTACCGGCACGCCGACGCCCACGGCCAGCCCCACCGCGCCGGCAACCCCCGTGGCCGGTTCGACGCCGGTCTATATCCTGATCCCGTCGCCCACGCCTGCCCTGGAAGTCCCGCCCACACCTGAACCGCAGATCCCGCCGACGCCGGACCTGGCGGCGACGGCCACCGTGCAGGCGATCCAGGACCAGAAAGACCAAATCCAGGCGACCCAAGAGGCGCAGTATGTGCCCAGCCAGGATGTGGGCCGACTGGACGCGCCCCCCTTTGAGGTCGGGGTGGTGATCAGTTTTGGCGGGGCCGAGGGCGATTATCTGCTGGACGATCCCAACAACGAGTTGAGCGGGATCGCGTGGGTTGTGGTCGGCACCCGTGTGCAGCTATTGGGCATGAGCCGCGGCAGCCGCGCCTATGGCAGCAGCATTTGGTATTACGTTACCATCACGGACTTCAAACGCCCGCTTTTCGGCTGGCTGCCCGCAGAGGTGGTGAAGGAAGAAGATCTGGACATTGTGTCGCCCGTCCAGCAGCAAACCATACGCTAAACGAGACTCTGAAAACGCTCCGGCACTGCCGCACGCGGTTGTTTGGTAGGAGGGAGAAAGACCATGCTGTTGAGTAGCGCCGCCATTCAGGACGAGGAGCCGATGGGCCGTCGCCTCCTCGAGATCCGCGTCACAACGCCCGCCGCGGCCGGCGGCCCTTATCCATTGGAGCTGCGGCTCTTGGGCGGGCAGGAGTTCCGCAATCTGACCGCGGGGTTTGACCTCGCCCAACTCAATAACCTGCGCACGAACGCCGCGGACTATGGGCGGGCGCTGGGGCAGATGCTCTTTGCCGACACGGCGGGCGGCCCCGCCTTCCGGCAGATCCAGGCCGTGACCCGCGAGCAGGGGGAAACGCTGCACGTGCGGCTGCTGCTCGACCCCCCGGAGCTACAGGCGCTTCAGTGGGAGCGCATCTACCAGCCGGAAGGGGCCGGGTGGCGTCCGTTGGGGACCACGGCGCAGACGCCCTTCTCGCGCTATCTGCCGGCCCAACAGTGGGGCAAGGCCGCCGTGATCACGCAGCGCCCGCTGCGCTTGCTGGTGGTGCTGGCGTCCCCGGCCCAACTCGGCGAGTATGCGCTGGACCCCATCGCCGACGACGAGCGCCAGGCGGTGCATGAGCTGTTCGCGGCGCTGTCGGATGTCCAGACGACCTTTCTGGAGAGCGGCGGCGCACGGCTGCCCACGCTGGACGCGGTGCGCGCGGCGCTGCAAGAGGGCTATCATCTGGTGCATTTTCTGTGTCACGGCGCACGTATGCCGGGCGGCACAGTGCTCTATCTGGAGAAGGCCGCGGGCGAGGTGGAGCCGGTGACGGCAGCGCGACTGGTCGAGGTCTTTCAAGCGCCGCAGAACCCGCCCGTCTTTTGCTTCCTGGGTGCGTGCGAGAGCGCGGCGCGCTCGCGCAGCGATGCCTTTGCGCCGCTCGGCCCGGCGCTGGTGGAGGGGAGCGGGGTCCCTGCCACGGTCGCCATGACCGACCGCGTGGGGCTGGTGACGGCCCGCCAGTTTGCCGCGCAGTTCTACACCCGGCTGCTGGTCCACGGGCTGGTGGACCTGGCGGTGAACGAGGCGCGCGAGCAGGTGCGCGATGCCTGGGATTGGGGCGTGCCGGTGTTGTTCAGCCGTCTGCCCGACAACCAGTTGTTGGATTTCCCGGTGGGCGCGATCTTCAACCGTTACTTGACCCACAGCGGGACCGCCTTCCGCGCCGCGGACCAGGCGCTAGCCAGCGCGATCATCCAGGACCACGGCGGGCAACTGGTGGACGACCTGGACCGTTTGCTCGGCGAGTTACGCAAGAGCTACGACGTATTGGTCAAGGTCGCGGGCAATTTCCGGCGCACGGGCGCGGACCCGGCTACCTTCAAGGATCGCTTTGAGACGTACTATTACGACTTCAAGGAGTATTACGACGGTCAAACGTGGGTGGACGAGGATACCTCGTGTCGCGAGATCGGCGAGGTCAGCGCGCGGACCCTGCCTCACCTGCGTCCCTTGCTCGACGATGCCACCTATTCGCAACTAGCGCAGGAGCTAGGCTGGCTCAGCAGCGCCGACAGCGATCTGCTGCAATTCTTCCGCGAATACTTGTGGATGATGAACGCGTGGGTCGAGGAAATCTGGGGCCTGTTGGTCGCCGGCAATGTGGCCGACGCCATCCGGCGCAAGCAGGAGATCGAAGCGCAGATCAGCCCCAGCCTGGAGCGCAGTAAGGACCTGTTCAAGCGGCTCAGTGGCGGGATTCGCGCCGTGGCGGCATAGGACGATGGAACACACGCCTATGCCCGACGAACAACTGGTCTTTAACGGTTTGGACGCTGCGACCGGCCAATACGAGCTGCCGCCGTTGAGTCACGCCGAGTTGGCGCAGATCATCCAGGGGCAGAACCCGCCCGAAAACCTGGCCGAGCTGCGCGAGCGGCATCGGCTGCATACCACGGCGCATCTGGGGGTCGTCGAGGGCGTTGACCCCAACCGGCTGGACGAGGCGGGCTGGGGCGTCATCTTTGCCCACGACGCCGACCCGGCCATCGCCGCGGCGTTGGGCGAGTTGATCGAGCACCGCCGGGCGCAGGCGGGCGCTGCGTTCCACCTCCTGGCGGGCGATGACGGCGTGCATCCGGGCGAGCGCAAGACCCAGTGGCTCGCTCGTCACGGCGTCGGACCCGGCCCGGCCGACCCGGCCAAACTGCCCTATTACCTGCTGATCGTGGGCAGCCCGGAGCAGATCCCCTTCGAGTTTCAATACCAGTTGGATGTGCAATACGCCGTGGGGCGGCTCACCTTTGACACGCCGCAGGAATACGCCAACTATGCCCGCAGCGTGGTGCGCGCCGAGACGGGGCAGGTGCGGCGGCCCGCCGCGGTGACCTTCTTCAGCCCGGCCAACCCGGACGACAAGGCCACGCACCTGAGCGCGGAGCAGCTAGTCGCGCCGCTGCACGCTCAGTTGGCCGCGGCGCAGCCGGACTGGCAGATGGAGCTGATCCAGGGCGACCAGGCGACCAAGGCGAAGCTGGCGGCGCGGCTGCGGGGCGACCAGACCCCGGCGCTGCTCTTTCTGGCCGGTCACGGTCTCAACTTCCCGTCCGGCCATCCGCGGCAGCGCGGCCATCAGGGGGCGCTGGTGTGCCAAGACTGGCCGGGGCCGCTGGCCTGGCAGCAGCCCATCCCGCCGGAGTTCTATTTCGGTGCGGACGACATCGACGGCGACACGACGGCGGCGGGCGCGCTGGTCTTCTGTTTTGCCTGTTATGGCGCGGGCACGCCCCAGTTGGACAACTTCGCCAAGCTGGCGTTTCGCCAGCCCACGCCCATCGCGCCGCAGCCGTTTGTCGCCGGGCTGCCGGTCAAGCTGCTCGGACTGCCGCAGGGCGGGGCGCTGGCCCTGATCGGGCATGTGGAGCGCACCTGGGGCTATTCGTTCCGCTGGCCCGGCGCGGGGACGCAGACGGCGGTCTTTGCCAGCACGTTGACGCGGCTGCTGAAGGGCTTTCCGGTGGGGTCGGCGGTGGAGTTTTTCAACGAGCGCTATGCCGAACTGGCGACGACGCTGACCGCCGACTTGGAGGACATCGATTTTGGGCGGCAAGTGGACCCGGTGGCGCTGGCCGAGTTGTGGACCGCCAACAACGACGCCCGCGGCTATGCCGTGATCGGCGACCCGGCGGTGCGGTTGAGCGTGACGTAACGATCACACACGGAGGGAGCAGATGAAATACGACCTGGTGTTTGAGGGCGGCGGCGCCAAGGGCATGGCCTTTGTGGGCGCGATCCAAGAATTTGAGCAGCGCGGGCACACGTCGGGGCGGCTGTTGGGCACGTCCGCCGGGGCCATCTCGGCCACGCTGGTCGCGGCAGGCTATGGCGCGGCGGAGATGCTGGCGGCGCTCAACGAGCAGGAGAACGGCCACTCGGTCTTTACTTCGTTCCTGGGTGAGCCGGAGCCGTTTGACGAGGCCACGATTCGCGCCAGCGCGATCCGCAACCTGCTGCGCGAGATCGACATTCCCGGCGTCCCCGCCGTCGTGGAGGACCGGGTTGACGACTGGACGGTGAAGATCATTGGGACCTCGCCGCGCTTCCGCCATCTCTTCTCGTTTGTGGAGCGCGGGGGCTGGTATTCGTCGCGCAACTTCCAAAGCTGGCTGGAGCGCAAGCTCGACAGCGGCAGCTTGGCGGGCAAGCCGCGCGCCTTCAGCCGCATGACGCTGGCGGAGTTCTTTGCCGCCACCCAGCGCGAATTGACCCTGGTGGCGGCGGACACCACCGACGCGCGCATGCTCATCCTCAACCACACCACCGCGCCCAACTGCCCGGTGGTCAGCGCGGTGCGTATGTCCATGAGCATCCCGCTGTTGTGGCAGGAGGTGATCTGGGAGGCGGGCTGGGGGACTTATCGCGGCAAGGACATCACGGACCATGCCATCGTGGACGGCGGGCTGCTGTCGGGTTTCCCCCTGGCGCTCTTTGTCTCCACCCAGCCGGACACGCTTGCGATCATGGGCACGCCGGAGACGACGCTGGTGTTGGGGTTGCTGATTGACGAGATGCTGGCGACGCCGGATGCCCTGGCGGCGGAGGCCGCGCCCAGCGCGGCGTTCAACTTTGGGCAATTACGCACCGCCCGGCGCACGCTCCAGCTGATCAATACCATGACCCAGGGCCATGACAACATGGTGATCGACAGCTTTGAGCAGTTGATCGCGCGGATGCCCGCCAAAGGCTATGGCACGGCCGAGTTCGATATGAGCGAGGCGCGGCGCAGTGCCCTGGTCGCGGCGGGACGCCGCGCGTTGGCCGCCTACTTCGACCGCCCGGCCCCCGGCGAAGTGCCGTTCGCCCCGGGCACGGACCCCGTCATGGCCGCTGCCGCCGACGGCATGGCCGCTCGTCTGCTGGCCGAATGAGCCTTGTGCTGATCACTGGAAAGGAACCCTGTTATGTCCGATACCCAGACCGACCAAGAGATGTTGGAGATCGCGCCGCCGGAAGCGCCCGTCCAGTTCGACGAGCCGCAACTGGCGTTTCTGCCCCAGGTGGACGAGTTTCTCTGGGTGAGCCAGACGCGCCAAGCCTTTGGCGTGACCGGCAAGGGGCGCACGGTGGCCGTGCTGGATACGGGGCTGAACACCGCCCACGTGGACTTTGCCGGCCGCGTCGTCGCCCAGCGCAATTTCACGGCGGACAACAACGGCAATGACGACGACGCCACCGACGGCCAGGGTCACGGCACGAATGTGACCGGCATCATCGCGGCCCGTGGCGACCATATCGGGATCGCGCCGGGGGCTAATGTGATCCCGCTCAAGGTGCTGCCCAACAAGAGCGGCGGCGATTTCAATTGGGTGGACCAGGCGTTGCAGTGGGTGATTGACCATCGCGAGGAGCACGGCATCAGCGCGGTCTGCATGTCGCTGGGCGACAGCGCCAACTACACGTCGGACGACTTCGGCCTGTCGATCTTCAGCATCCGCACGCGCATCCGCAGCCGCATCCGCACGTTGCGCGACGCCCGCGTCCCGGTGGTGATTGCGGCGGGCAACGACTACTTCAAGCATGGCAGCAAGCAGGGGATGAGCTTCCCGGCCATCCTGCGCGAGTGCGTCAGCGTCGGCGCGGTCTATGACGCAGTGGAGGGCGGCTTCCGCTATGCCAGCGGCGCGGTTGCCAATGCGAGCAAACCGGGGCAGATCACGCCCTTCTCGCAGCGGCTGCACGAGTCGGTCAACGCCGTCACCCACACACGCATCTTTGCGCCGGGCGCGCCGGTCACGTCGTCGGGCATCGGCACCCCGCATGGCGAGTCGGTCCAGCACGGCACCAGCCAGGCGACGCCGGTGGTGGTCGGGCTGATCCTGCTGATGCAGGAGTTCTATCACCGGGTGCGCAAAGAGTTGCCCACCGTGGACGACCTGATCCTTTGGTTGCAGCGCGGCGGCGTCGCCATCTTTGACGGCGACGATGAGAACGACAACGTCCAACACACGCAGTTGACCTTTACGCGCGCGGATGCGCTGTCGGCGTTGGATGCCGTCCGCCGCCACCTGCAAAAGCAGATGTTGGAAGAGGCGCTGAGTAATCCGTAGACGCACCGAGACGGCGCGCATTTTCCGCCGCGCGTGCCTTGCCAGGAGGAAACGCTATGTCCGATGCTCAGTTGCAGGCTGAAGAGACCTACTTTGTCAACGGTGTCAACGCCTCCACGGGGCGCTACATCGAGGGGGCGCTGACGCCCGCCGAGATCGTGGAGATTGCCTTCGACGACGACGGGCGACGCTCCGCCGGCGAGAAAGAGGCGAGCGCGGCCCGCGCCGCCCGCGACCAACCGGCGTGGGCGCTGACCGCCGGGGTCAGTCCGAGTGACCTGGCGCAGACCGGGTGGGGCGTGATCTTCGCCGCCGACGCCACCTTCGCCGTGCTGGAGGCGCTGCAGCCGTTGCTGCGTCATCGCCGCGAGCAGGCGGGCGACCGCTACCGCGAATACGCCGGGGACGACGGCTATCACCCCAACGAGAGTTGGGAGAGCTTCCGCGTCCGGCATGGCGTCGGCACGGGACTGGCCGACCCGGAGGAGATGGCCTACTACATCCTGATCGTGGGCAGCCCGGAGGCGATTCCCTACACCTTCCAATACGAGTTGGACGTGGAACGGTCGGTCGGGCGTATCTACTTTGACACGCCGGACGAGTACGCCCATTATGCCCAAAGTGTGGTGGGCGCAGAGCAGGGCCAAGTGCGGCTGCCGCGCCGCGCCGCGGTCTTCGCCACGCACAACCCGGACGACCGCGCCACCGAGTTGAGCAGTACGCTGATGGCCGGGCCGCTACATGCCGAGTGGTCCGCCGATCTGGCGGGCAAGTTTGCGTTCGACCGCATCGCGCCGGAGCAGGCGACCAAGGCGCAACTCGCCGGTCTGCTGGGCGGCGCGGCGACCCCGGCGCTGCTCTTTTCCGCCACCCACGGCGCGGGCTTTAACCGCGACGACACGCGCCTGGAACACCATCAGGGCGCATTGGTTACTGCCGACTGGCCGGGGCCGCTGGCCTGGCAGGCGCGGATGCCGGAAGATCACTACTTTTCGGCGGATGACGTGGCCGCCGACGCCAAGCTGTGGGGGCTGATCGCGATCGCCTTCGCCTGCTATGGCGCGGGCACGCCGGCGCTTAACGATTTCGTGCATCGCCGCGAGCAGGATCCGCGCGAACGGCTGGACGTGGCGCTGCGCCCGTTTGTCGCGCCGCTGCCGCGGCGGCTGCTCAGCCATCCCAACGGCGGCGCGTTGGCGGTGGTGGGGCATGTGGACCGGGCCTGGGATACCTCCTTCCGCCAGCCCGGCGGCTTTGCGGCGCAGACCGCCGACATCGGCGCGATGGAGCGGCTGGTCAAGGCGCTGGTCTTTGGGTTCCCGCTGGGACATGCGATGGAGGAACTCAACAGCCGCCATGCCCAGTTTGCCACGACCCTCACCAACCTGATCCATCAGGTACAGTTTCAGGGGTTGACGGCGACGGACGAGCGCAAGCGCGAGATGGCGCGGCTGTGGACGGCGAACCAGGATGCGCGCAACTACATCATCCTCGGCGACCCCGCGGTGCGGCTGGCCGTGGCGGCGACTGACGACCAGGCGTTGGCGCGCCCCGTCCTGCAGCCGGTCAGCGTGTCGCCCGTGACCGCGCCGCCTGCCATGCCGCCCGTCGTCGCGAGCACTGGCAGCGCCAATACCGCGCTGCCGCCGGCCCACAACAACGGCGACACGGCGGCTGTGCCCATGTCGCCGCCGGCCCGCGTCGAAACGCCCACCGCGGCGCTCGGCGCGGCGGCGGACGACTCGACCAGCTTCACGCCGCTGCCCGGCGGCGTCCCCCCCGGCTATCGCGACGAGCATCCGGAGCTATACG